>NZ_JVOR01000131.1:0-92477 GCF_001054715.1 Acinetobacter sp. 243_ASPC
TGAACTGCACCCCAAAAATTGGACATAAAACTCCAACTGATGAGGTGCATTCACATGGGACGGTATACGTTAGAATTTAAACTCTCTGTCGTAGAATATTTTCTATCTGGACAGGGAGGACAAAAAGCTACAGCCAAAAGGTTTGGGACAAACCATTCTGCTGTTCGCGTTTGGGTTGCTGCATATAAAAAGTACGGTGTTTCAGGATTAGAATCACCACAAGTAAATTTCACGCCAGAATTTAAAGAATCTGTGATTTTATATATGCGCGAACATGGTTTATCTATGCGTGAAACTGCTGCGCATTTTAATATCCATGCTGTATCTTCTGTCAGTTTATGGGAGCGATGTTATGATGAAGGTGGTTTGCAAGCCCTAATACCCAAAAAAAGAGGGAGACCATTTGCAATGAAGCTAACAATAACAAAGTCACTACCTACTAATAAAAGCTCCTCAACTCTCAGTCCTGAAGAAATGCAACGTGAGTTAGATTATTTACGTGCTGAGAATGCCTGTTTAAAAAAGTTGCATGCCTTGATTCAGCAACAGTCACCCAACAGCAAAAAACGCTAATCATCGTTGAATTAAGGCAACAATATCGTCTAGATAGTCTGCTGAGCATCATGAAATTAGCTCGCAGCACTTTTTATTACTGGAGCAAGGCGTTACAAAGGCCCGATAAATACGAGCAAATAAAACAACATATTCAGATGATCTACCAACACCATAAAGGACGTTATGGCTATCGTAGAATTACCTGCCAGTTAAAGCGTTATGGTTACGCTATTAACCACAAAACCGTACAACGATTAATGCGGCAATTGAAGCTAACAGCATTAATTAGATGCAAGAAATATCAATCATATAAAGGTGCTTATGGGAAAACAGCGCCCAACTTGCTTGATAGAAAATTTAACGCTACCAAACCCAATCAAAAATGGGTCACGGATGTTACTGAATTTAATGTTCATGGCAAAAAGTTATATCTTTCCCCGATATTGGATTTGTTTAATGGTGAAGTGATTGCATGGCAATCCACTGAAATACCTAACCAGAAAATGATAGCAAAAATGGTTGATATGGCTTGTATGAGATTGGGTTCAAAAGACTCACCGATACTGCATTCTGATCAAGGTTGGCAATATCAAATGAGGAGCTATCAAAACAGACTTAAACAAACTGGCATAGAACAAAGCATGTCGCGCAAAGGCAATTGCTTAGATAATGCTGTAATAGAAAACTTCTTCGGATTATTAAAATCTGAACTATTTTATTTGCAGCAGTTTGACAATATTGACCAGTTAAAATGTAGTATTGATGAATATATTTATTACTACAATAACGAACGAATTAAGATGAAATTGGGTGGATTGAGTCCAGTTGAATACAGAACTCAATCCTGTTTAACCGCCTGAAAAACTGTCCAACTTTATGGGGTCAGTTCACGCAGGTGGTTTTCGTTTTAGCTCAGATTAGTGACCATTGCCATTAATGGCTTTGGTCATATCTTCCACCACTTTCTTGGCATCACCAAAAATCATCATGGTTTTTTCGTTATAGAACAAATCATTATCCAGACCTGCATAACCTGTTGCCATTGAGCGTTTGATCACCATAATGGTTCGTGCCTTGTGGGCTTCCAAAATCGGCATACCATAAATTGGAGAGCTTGGATCATCTTTCGCAGCCGGATTGACGACATCATTGGCACCAATCACAAGCACGACGTCGGTTGCTGGAAAATCAGAGTTAATCTCATCCATTTCCAGAATATCTTCGTATGCCACATCTGCTTCTGCTAACAATACATTCATATGGCCCGGCATACGCCCCGCCACAGGGTGAATTGCGAAACGCACTTTTACGCCTTGCTCTTTGAGCAATTCACAAAGTTCTTTTACTGCGTTTTGTGCACGACCTTGCGCCATACCATAACCTGGTACGATCACCACACTATCTGCATTCGACATCAAGAAGCCTGCATCATCTGCCGAACCTGAACGATGGTTACGTTGAACCTGCTCACCTTTGGCAGCACCCGCAACCGCAGCACCGCCCATTGCGCCACCAAACAAGACATTCAAAATGTTACGGTTCATGGCTTTACACATAATGTAAGACAGAATCGCACCCGATGAACCCACCAGAGAGCCTGCTACAATCAGCATGTTATTTTCTAATGTAAAACCAATCCCTGCTGCCGCCCATCCAGAGAATGAGTTGAGAAGTGACACCACCACTGGCATATCACCGCCACCGACAGGCGCAATCCAGACCCAGCCAAAGGCCAGTGCCAGTGCAGTCATTGCCCAGAACGCCGTCATGTTGCCCGTCGAGAAGAAGTAAAAACCACAGGCAAGCATTGCAATAAAGATAATGGCCTGCACTGGCTTTACCCAAGCGCCAGAAATGGTTTTGGCCCATTTCTTTGCAGCCAGTTTACCGTAGGCAAAAACCGATGCAGTAAAAGTAATTGCGCCGACAAAGCAACCTACAAACAGCTCAAACAAATGTACTGGGCTCATGTGTGCATGCTGAACGCCCGCAGCAGTCAACGCTGCTTCGTTTTGTTCAAACAGAACTGTTAATTGGTTGTTGTGCAAAATTGCCGCAATAGCAATCAGTACCGCTGCCAGACCCACCAAGGAGTGCATCAGTGCAACCGTTTCTGGCATTTGTGTCATTGGTACCGTCCGTGCGCGCACAATCCCCACAATTGCACCCAGCACCATCGCCCCCACAATCATCCAAACCACAGGATGATCAGCCACAAAGAACGTGGTCAATACCGCAATCGCCATACCGATCATGCCGTAGCGGTTACCCGAAATTGCTGTTTTAGGTCCAGACAATCCGCGAAGCGTCATAATAAACAGGACTGCACCGATCAGGTAGAACCACTCTGCGTTTGCTCGAATAAATTCCATGTTTTCGTCCTCTTATTTTTTCTGCTTCGGCTTAAACATTTCAAGCATGCGCGCTGTTACAGCGAAGCCACCAAAAATGTTAATACTGGCCAAGAACACCGCAATAGCACCCAATACACTCACGACATTGATGCTTTGAAAATCGACACTGCCTTCTACACCAATCATGGGTAAACCCACGGTTTGGATCATCGCCCCCACGATGATAATGGAAGACAATGCATTCGTAACCGCCATCAGCGGTGTGTGCAATGCAGGCGTAACGCCCCATACCACGTAATAACCTACGAAGATGGCAAGGACGAAAATTGTAATCGTTTCAACCATGAGTATTCTCCTTAACCACGCTTGAGCAGTACATGACCGCCATGAGTGACCAATAGGGCTTTTTGAATTTCTTCTTCTGGATTGATGGCAAAATTCTTGTCTTGATCAAACAGAGTTTCAACAAAATTGAATACATTGCGTGCGTATAGTGCTGAAGCTTCTGTCGACAAGGTCGATGGAATATTTGGAACACCTAAAATCTTCACACCATTTTCGGTGAATACCGTTTCGCCGACTTTAGAGCCTTCAACATTACCACCTGTTTCGACGGCCATATCCAAAATGACTGAACCCGGTTTCATTTTGGCTACGGTTTCCGCTTTAATTAGACGCGGTGCATTTCGACCCGGTAATAGCGCAGTCGTAATGACGATATCGGCATTGGACACTGCTTTATCGACAATGGCTGCCTGATCCTTGATGTACTGCTCACCCGGCGTCCAGCCATATCCATTTTTGGCAGCTTCATCGGCACGCGCTTGCTCTTCAGGTGACATCGGCACATCTAACCACTTACCCCCAAGCGATTCGACTTGCTCTTTAGCCGTTGGGCGTAAATCGGTGGCTTCAACCACTGCCCCTAAGCGTTTGGCTGTGGCAATCGCCTGAAGGCCTGCCACCCCAACCCCCATAATCACCACACGTGCAGGTTTTACAGTACCTGCTGCGGTCATGAGCATCGGGAACATGCGCTGGTATTCTGCTGCTGCCAGCAAAACCGACTTATAACCCGCCAAGTTGGCTTGAGAAGACAACACGTCCATGTTTTGCGCACGAGACAACGTACGTGGCAACAACTCTAGAGCAAATGCAGATACGTTTTGACTGGCAAAGGTATCTAGGTCTGGATTTCGATATGGATCAAACATCGCCACAACGGTTGTATGTGCAGCTAACTTTTGAATTTCGTCACCTTGAGGTGCCCGAACTTTCAAAATCAATTGACTACCCGAATAAACATCTTCCGTAATGGTAGCACCTATCTGTTCATAAGCGCTGTCGATATACGCGGCTCTTACCCCTGCTCCACGCTCAATCAAGACGCGATGGCCAGCACTGATCAACTTTTTCACTGTCTCTGGTGTCGCTGCGACACGATTTTCACCAGCGATCGTTTCTGTTGGGATTCCGATCTGCATGAGCATTCCTCAAGCTAATTTTCTTAAGTACAAACACCGTATTAAACGATGTTCTCCCCCAGGTTATGTTTTGTTCATTTTTTGGATTCTAATTGAACTTTTTTAAATTACCACCCACTATTTATTTAATAAATACCTATATTTTGAACTAATGATTCATCTTTATACCTTAAATCTATAAAATAGGAGAGTTTGACTAAAAATTAAAAAACGACTCAAGATGCTATTTTTTAGATGAAATTTTCAATGAATCCGGTACAAACAGGATCCCTGTGTGCCATTTTTGCTGCTTTTTTATTCAGCACCAAAGCCATTTTTATCAAACAGGCTTACGCCCTCTCTCCTTTGGTTGATGCAACCACCTTAATGGTGCTTCGAATGGGAAGTGCTTTACCCTTCTTTATACTTATTTGCTGGTTAAATCGGCATCATAATCAAGGCATTCATATAAAAGATTGGCTCATTTTAGTTTTTGCTGGGCTATTGGGCTATTATTTCGCCAGCTGGTTAGACTTTGTGGGGCTGATGTTTATTAGTGCTTCACTTGAACGCATTATTTTATTTTTGTATCCCACGCTCACTGTTTTGGCCTCAAGTTTAATTTATCGTCAAAAATTAAATGCAAAAACTTGGTTTGCCATTTTTTTGAGTTATGGAGGAACGGTTCTGGTCATGCTACAAGAAGGCAAAATCGCACCAAGTCAGGGCAATCTGTGGATCGGCTGTAGCGCCGTATTTGCCAGTGCCATCGCGTTTGCAGCGTATTTATTATTGACCCCTCTTCTTATTAAAAAATTTGGTTCATGGAATTTTAACGGTTTGGCGCTCAGCGTAGCCTGCGTAGGCACACTGCTTCATTTTGTCATTGGCACTACACACCCTATAGATACACTCATGCAGTTGCCAACCGGTGTTTGGCTATATGGCATTGGTCTTGGTTTTTTCGTTACCGTTTTACCAACGGCTTTATTAATGCAAAGTATTCAGCGCCTGGGGGCTTCACAGTCTGCCATGATTGCCTCAATTGGTCCCATTCTCACCATTATACTTGCTGTCTTGTTTCTCAATGAGCACTTAAATCTTTGGCAATGGATTGGATGTGGGCTCAATATCGTTGGTGTATTAATGATTAGCTTAGGCAAAAGCCGATTAAAACATTAATCTTCTGCTTCAAGTGGTTCAATGCGATATTTAATCTTCTGAAAATGTGCTCCATTTGACTGGCTCGCATAGTAATCATCAGGATTACGTAGCGGACATTGATCAAGCGATAAACATCCACAACCAATACACCAGTCCAGTTGCTGTCTAATCTGCAATAAGGTCTGAATTTTTTCTTCAAGTTGATTTTTCCAGAGATTAGACATCTTTTCCCAATCTTGTTTAGATGCCATTTTTCGATCAGGTAAGACCGAAAATGCTTGTTTAACCTCTTCAAGACTGATACCCACCAACTGCGCTACTTTAATAATGGCGATACGTCTGAGCATCGAACGCACATATCGGCGTTGGTTGCCATTAGTTCGAATACTCCAGATCAATTGTTTTTCTTCATAAAATCGTATTGTAGAGACACTTACCCCACTACGTTTAGCCAACTCTCCAATCGTGATGAATTGTTGTGCTAAATTTTCTTGCTTCAATCGCTTGACCTCAAGTTAACTTGAGCTTTGATACTAGCATTTAATTTAATCATCTTCATATTCTCATGTCATTCAAATCTAAACATTGTTTTCAAATCATTAACCCTGAAACGTTATATAATCCCCAAGCATTTGCTTATAACCATGTTGTAGAAGTTAGGAATTTTCAGCGGATCTTACATATTGCAGGTCAAGGTGGTGAAAATCAGGCTGGTGAATTTTCACATGATTTTTCTGAACAAGTATGGCAAGCATTTCACAATATCGAACGAGCGCTTAACCATATCAATGCCTCTATCACTAACATCGCAGTGTTACGCCTGTTGATTGTGAATCATGATACGACCAAACATAAGATCGTGATTAAAATCATGCAGACATTATGGCCTGAACAGAATTTCCCGGCCTGTACACTTATTCCTGTGACAGGACTGGCATTACCCAATATGCAATTTGAAGTTGAAGCAACTGCGTATACCCATTGATATGAGAGAATTTTATGCAAGAAACATCTGATATTAGCCAGAATAAAAAATTACTTTGGTTGATGGCGCTTGCATGTGGTCTGACTGCGGGCGCAAACTACTTTTGCCAACCACTAATCAATTCGATTCAACATGCCTTTGGGGTTACCACAGCCCAAGCCCAGTTAACCATTACCTTTGCGCAAATGTCGTATGCTTTTGGCCTACTTTTGATTGTGCCTCTGGGCGATATTGTCAACAAAACCAGATTCATTCCGTTATTGATGGCCTTGGCTGGTGTAGGACTTTTGATCTGTGCTACATCCGTGAATTTAACCATGCTCTGGATCGGAACCGTGATTACGGGGCTGTTTTCGGTTGCAGCTCAAGTCTTGATTCCGTTTGCCACCATGACTGTGCGGCCTGAAAAAATAGGCGAAGTGGTTGGATTCTTAATGAGTGGATTGCTGGTTGGCATTTTACTTTCGACCAGCTTGTCAGGGTTACTGTCGCAATTGGTCCACTGGAAACTGATTTATGTGGTTAGTGCAGTACTCATCTTTATTTTAGCCTTTAAACTAAAATCCGAACTGCCTTATGCCATGCGTATTCGAATGAAATACAGCGATGTATTTAAATCGATGGCTGAACTGTTGGTGAGTGAAAAGCGCTTATCGATTCGGGCCTATGCAGGCGCGGGTGCATTTGCTTCGATGAGTGTGATTTTCTCGACCATTGCCGTGTATCTGTCTTCCGCACCCTTTCATTTGCAAGATATGTGGATTGGCTTGGTGAGTTTGGTGGGAGTATTTGGGGCTTTGTCTTCTCAGTTTGTAGGGAAGTATGCCGATCGTGGCTACGGAACGCTGTTTACTTTTCTGGGCTGTGGTTTCTTAATTTTAAGCTGGGTGATCTTTTATTTTTCTTCGGCTGGATTAGGACTGTATTTAATTGGTTTTGCCACGACGAATCTCGGTTTGGCATTTGTGCATTCGTGCAATCAAAATATTATTTTTCGAATTCGTCCCAATGCCAAATCTCGCCTGAATGCCATTTATATGACGCTATATTTTGGTGGCGCTGCAACAGGTTCTGCGATTGGTACATACGCATGGAATCATGGTGGATGGGTATATACCTGCATGGCAGGTTTGGCACTGGCCATCTTTGCCACCTTCTTTGCGCTTTTAGATTATTTGCTGTATCGGAATAAAAAACCCAATGTGGCGTGAGAAACATCCCCAATTGCACAATTTGGGGATTTAGCATAAACCGCGTATAATTTATGCCCTCGTTGCACACTCATTGTTTGGATCTGTTTTCATGAAATCATCACTAGAGACGTTAAAGCCCCGTATTTCGGTTGCCCCGATGATGGATTGGACGACCAAAGACTACCGCTTTTTTGCTCGCCTATTTAATCCGAATGTGGTGTTGTACACCGAAATGGTCACGACAGGCGCGATTTTATTTGGTGATGCCAAACGCCATCTCGATTATAGTCATGAAGAACATCCTATCGTGCTACAACTGGGTGGTTCCAATCCCAAAGATCTGGCCGAATGTACCAAAATGGCACAAGATTGGGGCTATGATGAAGTCAATCTCAATGTCGGCTGTCCAAGTGACCGTGTACAAAACAATAAAATTGGCGCATGTCTGATGGCAGAACCCGATCTCGTGGCCGAATGTATTGCACAAATGCAACAGGTCGTTGATATTCCTGTACACGTTAAGCATCGTATTGGCATTGATGACATGCAGTCTTACGATGAAATGCTGAATTTTGTAGATACCGTGGCAAAGACTGGCTGCCGCCATTTTGTTGTCCATGCCAGAATTGCCATACTTAAAGGGTTATCGCCTAAAGAAAACCGTGAAATTCCGCCGCTACGCTACGAAGATGTATACCGACTCAAACAAGAACGCCCAAATCTCTATATCGAAATCAATGGTGGCATTAAAAGCGTTGCGGAAACACAGCAGCATTTACAACATGTTGATGGCGTGATGATTGGTCGCGAAGCGTATCATAATCCTTACTTACTGGCAGAACTGGGGCAGTTGTGGAACCTTACGCCTCCAGATCGATTTGAAATCATGCACAAAATGCTTCCATATATCGAACAACGATTGGCTGAAGGTGCACCACTGTCGATTATCACGCGCCACATTTTAGGCCTGTTCCAGAACTTGCCGGGTGCACGTAAATGGCGACAAGCATTAAGTGGTGGAAACGCCAAAACTCTGCATGATATAGATCGGGCACTGCATCAGATGGCAGAAAGCTTAAGCCGTCGCGATACGGTCAGTATTGAGCAAAGTGTTTAAATCAAAATAGTGCCATGACTTACGGTTTTCGTCATGGCACTTCTTTATGTGCTTCGTACAAACAGTTGTCTAAAAAATCTTCATTCATCTCTTTTTTTCACAGCACTAAGCGTCTGATTTAACGTGCAACTGATTTAAAAATAATCACTTTGTGAAATATTATTACATAGCTTAAAAAATTCTTTAAGATTCGACCTGTAGGATAAGCCGGTCAGGAAATTACATCATTTGCACAGCGACTTAAAAAACGTAGGGATGAAGTTCAACCATGATTTATGACGGACAAGCTGCCGATTATTATCCAACGCAAAGCACAACAGAAAGAACAATTATTGAATCTTCAAGCCGGTCATCTGGTCCGTTTTCTTTTTCCTCTGAAAAGGCAGGACGTAGTCAGATTGATGTGCATAAATTTGTCTCAAAATTGCAAACAATGAGTGGATTTACCAGCACGGCAAAATGCGCCAAGATGGTTCGTATTGCCCTAGAATCTGCGGGCGCAAAGATTCAGAGCCATCCTGTCGCTGCTTCGGACTGGGGAGATACGTTAAAGAAAATTGGCTATCGCCAAATTCAACCTGCATTTGACCACCCAAAAGTCGGCGATATTTATATTATTAAGCGTACCAAAAACCATGTATATGGCCATATCGCAGGTTATAGTGGCAGCCAGTGGATTTCTGACTACAAACAACCGAGCTACAACGTATATCGCGATGATGACGTGAGCTACAGTTATTTTAGACCAGGCGCAGACGACGACAATTAAAGCGGATTATTTGTCTAAATTTATGCGTGCTGTTTGATTTTGTGATTTTTCAGATCGAGCTTTTTAAGCACTTCTGCCACGGCGACCATGGCAAAGCTTGATGTCACCACCACCGCAGAGCCATATCCGCCGCAGCGTAATCCCGCCGCTGCGCACACCTCTGCACTGGAAAATGGATTATCAATCGAATAAATACAGGTAATGCCAAACTTCTCTTTGGGCTTTTTACAAATGCCTTTGGCCCGCAACTGACTTCTTAACTTGGCCAGCATCGGATCTTGTTCGGTTTTAGACAAATCTGCAACGCGAATTTTAAGCGGATCCAGTTTGCCACCTGCTCCACCAGACACAATTAACGAAATCTTATTGAAACGACAGTGCAGCATCAGTGCAAGTTTGGCTTTGACATCATCAATACAATCCAGCACCACATCGGGTTGATCAGCCAATATATCTGCAACATTATCGGCCGATAAAAAATCATCAATCACATTGACCTGAATTCGCGGGTTGATCTGACGGCAACGCTCCGCCATGATCGCTGCTTTTTCTTGCCCCAAGGTCGATGATAATGCAGGCAACTGACGGTTAATATTCGATGCAGCCAGCACATCCATATCGACCAACGTTAATTGAGCAATTCCCGTGCGCGCCAAGGCTTCAACCGCCCAACTCCCGACACCGCCAATTCCAATGACCATGACATGACTTTGTTCATAATGATGAAATGCTTCATCACCATAAATTTTGGCAACGCCTGCAAAACGGCGTTCATATTCATCGTCGTGGAAGTCGGTCATACGGCTCAAATCAGTTCATTTTAAAGACGGCATATTTTACTGGTTTTAGCTGCCGATTGTTAGCCCAACAGTAAAGGCCTTTGTCATGATAACAAAGGCCTTTAAAAAGTGAACTCAAGTGTGTTTAAGCTGCAATCAGGTTGCGCAGTACATAATGCAAAATACCGCCAGCTTTAAAGTACTCAACTTCGTTCAGTGTATCGATACGACAGAGTACTTTGAAGCTCTCAGTCGATCCATCTTCACGCGTCACACTCACGTCAAGCTGTTGATGCGGCTGAATCTCGTCTGATAAACCAGAAATAGACAGCTCTTCTTTACCGGTCAGATTTAAAGATTGTCGTGTTTGACCATCGACAAACTGTAACGGCAAAACCCCCATTCCAACCAGATTAGAACGGTGAATACGCTCAAAGCTTTCAGCAATGACTGCTTTTACACCCAGTAAATTGGTGCCTTTAGCAGCCCAGTCACGAGAGGAACCCGTGCCGTACTCTTTACCTGCCACAATCACCAGTGGCGTGTGTTCCTCGGCATAACGCATGGCAGCATCATAGATCGCGAGTTTTTCACCGCTCGGAATATGCAAGGTGTTACCGCCCTCTTCGCCTCCCAGCATTTCATTTTTGATACGGATATTGGCAAAAGTACCGCGCATCATGACTTCATGATTGCCGCGTCGCGAACCGTAGGAATTAAAATCTTTAGGTTCAATGCCATTTTCTTGCAGGTAGCGACCAGCGGGACTGTCTTTCTTGATATTACCAGCAGGTGAAATATGATCTGTGGTGACCGAATCGCCTAGCACGGCCAAAATACGTGCATGCTCAATATTCTGAATCGGCTCAGGTGGCTGATCGATTTTTTCAAAAAATGGAGGATGCTGAATATAAGTTGAATCATCGGCCCATTCATAGGTTTTACTGTGTGGAATTTGAATCGATTGCCAACTTTCATCCCCTTCAAAAACATCTGCGTATTCCTTGTGGAACATCTCGGTATCGACTTTTTGCAATACTGCTGCAATTTCTGCACTGCTTGGCCAAATGTCTTTGAGGTAAATATCTTCACCATTTTTGCCCTGACCTAAAGGCTCGGCGGTTAAATCTTTACGAATGGTACCAGCCAGCCCATAAGCCACAACCAAAGGTGGTGAGGCAAGCCAGTTGGTTTTCACCAGCGGATGGACACGACCTTCAAAGTTTCGGTTACCCGATAATACCGAGGCTACATTTAGATCATACTTCTGAATGGCCGCTTCAATTGGGTCGGGCAATGGTCCTGAGTTCCCAATGCAGGTGGTACAGCCATAACCCACCAGATTGTAGCCAAGCTGATCCAGATAAGGTGTGAGTCCGGCAGCTGCCAAATATTCGGTGACGACTTTTGAGCCCGGTGCCAGTGAACTTTTCACCCAAGGTTTACGTTGTAGGCCTTTTTCAATGGCTTTTTTCGCTAACAAACCTGCCGCGAGCATTACGCTTGGGTTAGACGTATTTGTACATGAGGTAATGGCAGAAATGACCACATCGCCATGATGAAGATCATAACGCTGTCCATCGAGTTCAAAATGCGGCGTATCGGATTCATGATGACTTTCTTCAACATCTACCGCTGTACCACCGCCTTCATTTTCTAGGCGCTGTTTTTCAGGTTTGGCCGGTTGTAAGTTCAACTCGACAGCGGCTTGAAATGCTGCTGGAACTTTTGACAATACCACTCGGTCTTGCGGACGTTTTGGGCCAGCCAAACTCGCCTCAACACTGGCCATATCGAGTGTTAGCGTATCGGTAAATACAGGCTCATCGCCAGTATGACGCCATAATCCCTGCTCTTTGCTGTAATCCTCGACCAGTGCAATCCGCTCTGGATCGCGGCCTGTCAAACGCATGTATTCAAGGGTAATCTCATCGACTGGGAAGAATCCACAGGTCGCACCGTATTCTGGCGCCATATTGGCAATCGTAGCACGGTCTGCAAGTGGTAAATCTGCCAGTCCATCACCGTAAAATTCCACAAACTTACCCACCACACCTTTCTGGCGCAGCATTTGCGTGACAGTTAATACAAGGTCGGTTGCGGTAATACCTTCTTTGAGTTTACCAGTCAGCTTGAAGCCAATCACTTCTGGAATGAGCATGGAAATGGGTTGTCCCAACATGGCTGCTTCAGCTTCAATTCCGCCTACGCCCCAGCCTAATACGCCTAAACCATTGATCATGGTAGTATGCGAGTCGGTTCCGACCAATGTATCTGGAAAGGCATAGGTGTGCCCTTGTTCTGCGTTGGTCCATACCGCCTGCGCCAGATATTCAAGGTTTACCTGATGACAAATACCCGTACCCGGCGGTACAACGCTGAAATTATTAAAGGCCGATTGTCCCCAGCGTAAAAATTGATAGCGTTCGCCGTTGCGTTGCATCTCAATTTCAACATTTTCTTCAAACGCATCGTCTGTGGCAAAATGATCGACCATTACCGAGTGATCAATGACCAGATCGACTGGTGAAAGCGGATTAATTTTTTCCGGATCACCTCCTGCCTTGGCCATCGCTGCACGCATGGCAGCCAAATCGACGACAGCAGGAACACCAGTAAAGTCCTGCATGAGTACCCGTGCAGGTCGATATTGAATCTCCTGCTCAGAGGTTTTCGTTTTTTGCCAATCCACAAGTGCCTGAATATGGGCTTGCGTTACGGTATGGTTATCTTCAAAGCGAAGTAGGTTTTCAAGCAGTACTTTTAGCGATTTTGGCAACTGCGCAAGATCACCCAATTGTTTTTCTGCCTGCGCCAGACTAAAAATTTGGTAATTACGACCTGAAACTTTTAATGTTTTTAATGCATTAAAACTGTTGATTTTACTATAGCTGGCCATGCGGTCATCCTCCGGTTGGCTATTTGTTTTTAAAGATTTTGTTTGATGTTTTTCTACTGTATGCCAGATTTGGACACACAGTGTTCAGTTTTGGTTATTGTTTTTAAGGATGTTGTTTTTTATTGATTTAATCGTAGCGCGTTCAGTGCATTTTGCCACATGACCGGCGCCAACTCATCTGCTGACAAACCGAGTGATGTCGCCAGTCCTTCTAAGACATAAGGTAAATTAACAGGTGTATTTCGTGTACGTGTCTGATTGGAATGCTGACAGCATAACGGGGTCATATCGGGGCAATCGGTCTCCAGCACCAAGTGCTTTGCACCAACAGCCTGAACCACTTGATGCAGTTTTTTTGCGTTTGGATTGGTGATTTGTCCAGTAACACCTAGTTTGAAATCAAGTTTAATGAGCGCTTTGGCTTCCTCCACACCACCACTAAAGGCATGTGCAATACCGCCGTGTTTAAATTTGTGCTGTTTGAGCAGTTGGATCACATCGGCATGGGCTTTACGGATATGCAATAAAACGGGTTTGTCATATTGCGTTGCCAAGTCGAGCTGCGCAGAAAAATAAGCACGCTGTTGAGTGAATATTTCAGGTTGCTTGTGCTCGCTTAAAAAGGTATCAAGGCCAATTTCACCGACTGCCACACAGGGCCGCTGTTTCAGTAATTGCTCAAGCCGATGCAGATCTGTATCGGTATGTTCTTTGATATAAAATGGATGCAAACCGGGCGCCAGATAACTTTGAGGCGCCTGATCGCGCTGATTGATTTGATCATGTACGCGGCATAGATCGTCGAAGCGCGAAGCCACAAAACCAATCAGAACCAATGCCTCAACACCACGTTCCTTCGCCCGATAAGCCAGCTCCACGCGATCCGGATCAAAATCCGGAACGTCAAAATGCGTGTGCGTATCAAACAGGCGATGCATCTAAAAATATCCTTGTATTAACGCTGCCCTTTGGCTTGAGGTAAATATTCGGGTTTCAAAATACCGCCGAGTTGTGAGTATGGAATCACCAAGCGCGGTAAACCAACCGCATATGGGCCAATTTCATATTCACCGTATTGCAAAATAAGTCCATCATCGCCGAGTAAGAAATTATCCGAAAGCTTGAATTTCCACGCCTGCTCATATTCGTCTACCGATGTCGCGAGCTTCGATTCAATCACCCAAGCTTTAAAGGCCTCGTGAGCTAACTTTTCTAGCGCTACTTTTTGCTTGGCTAACAGTAAGTCATTCAAATGCAGTCGTTTCTGCTGTTTTAAATCGAAATTATAATATTCTTGCATGGCTGAGCCATGAGCTCCCCCCAAGTAACTACTGGTATTGAGTACAATTGTGGCGACTGGTTGCTGCGATTTTAAAATTGAGGGCTTGATCATCAGATTCAACTGATGATTCGCACTTAAGGTTTTCATTTCGTTGTCTAAAGCAACAAATGAACGCACATAGGGTTTAATTTGCTGTTCAAGGGTAATTTGCTCTGGTTGCGCGTCCGTTGCGGCACTGGCAGCGCCGGTTTCAGGCTTTGCCGCGCTATCACCAGCTTTGACCGACTTGGATATTTCAAGAATACGCGCCAAATTATTTAAAATTTCTGCATCAATCTGTTGGTCGATCCATGGCATATTACTTTGCAGGCGTTCGATCTCGAATTCTGGACAATTATTGCCGTCACATTCTGGTAAATCTGCATTCAGTTTTACCGTTTTTCCTTCGATGGCCAAGGCCTGTGCCTGAGTGGATGAATCGGTGGCCGATACTGCTTTTGCAGCGTCTTCTGCTGCTTGCTTAGGCTGACAAGCCGCCAGAGCCAGTGTGCTTCCCAAAATGGCTATCCATGCATTCTTCTGAAATCGCAACATACGCAATGCCTTACACATTTATTTACATATATGATGATGCTAATCCAAGCCACTGCGCTTTGACCAGCATTACTTAAAATATCTATACAGAGTTAAAACATATCTCGATAAATAGCTGGATTCAATACCGTCTTGGTTTGCTGTGCAGTAAAATACAGATCAAACTGATCGGCGTGTTCTGAAATCTCGCTGGCACGATAGTGCAAACCAATGCCCTCCTGATCAAAGAACAAATCGGCTTCACGCCAGTCGAGCTGTTTCGGTGCTTCTTTTTGTATGTCTTTCGGCTGCTGGCTGCGCCATTTTTTGTAGGCTGTCTGTACCCATTGCTCAAATTGTGCTTGCTGTTTCGGGTTAAGAATATCATTCACAGCAATCATACGTTTGCTTTTACGATCGGCCACCATAAAGTAATAACGATTCTTTATGGTAATTTCTTCCTGTTTGGCATTGAGTCCAATTTGTAACAGCACATACTGGTTTTTTTGATAAGCGATTGCACTACTTACCTTGAGTTCATACGGTCGATTGCGTGAGTATTGTGCTTGCCATTGTTTAGATTGTTTCAGATATTGCTTTAACACTGCATCCAGAGTGGGCGGCGTGATTTTTTTCTTGAGCTGCTCATTGATCACTTCCGCAATCTGTAGATCAATCCATTGTTTCAGCCAAGGATCATTGGTCTTCAGCGTTTGAACATCCAAACGAGCACAGGTCGATGAAGACGAACACTCAAGCTTTGGCACCTGAAGTGCAGTAGACTGACTCTGTATTGGAGCGACTTGTATTGTTTTGCTTGGCGTCTTCGCTGGAACTGCTGGCGGTTTTGGTGCAGCAGCAAACCACAACCATATACACAGTGCGGCAATGATGCACAAACAGAGACCTAACAGCCAGATGTATCGACGCATATGCGAATCCTGCAAACTCAAAGCTGTACTCTAAAAGAAAAAACAGCGTCTGTTTAGACGCTGTTTTTTACATTATTTAGTGTTCTCGTGTATTTCGGAACTGGATATCAGGCCAGCGTTCCTGCATCAGTTGCAGATTGACCCGACTTGGTGCCAAATAAGTTAAGTGTCCACCACCATCGACCGAAAGTTGATCGTGAGCTTTTTTCTTGAATTCATTAAAAATCTTTTCATCATCGCAATGCACCCAACGCACGGTGTTCACGCTGATCGGCTCATAAATACAATCGACTTTGTATTCTTCTTTTAAGCGATAAGCCACCACATCAAACTGTAGCACCCCTACTGCCCCCACAATCAAATCATTACTGATTTGTGGCATAAAGACCTGTGTTGCGCCTTCTTCTGACAGCTCTTTTAAGCCTTTTTGCAACTGCTTAGATTTAAGCGGATCTTTAAGACGTACACGGCGGAACATTTCAGGCGCAAAGTGCGGAATACCGGTAAAATGCAGTTTTTCACCACTGGTAAAGGTATCCCCAATCTGGATGGTACCATGGTTGTGCAAACCAATAATATCGCCCGGCCAAGCCTCTTCCAAATGCTCACGTTCGCCTGCCAAAAAGGTTAGTGCATCTGAAATCCGCACGTCTTTACCCAAGCGCACATGATTCATTTTCAGGCCTTTTTCATATTTACCCGAACAAATTCGCATAAAGGCAATCCGGTCACGATGTTTCGGATCCATATTGGCCTGAATCTTAAATACAAAGCCACTAAATCCTTCTTCAGTCGCCTCGACGGTACGCTCTTGGGTAGGATGTGCTTTTGGTTCTGGTGCCCACTGAATAAAGGCATCCAAAACATGATCGACTCCAAAGTTGCCAAGTGCGGTACCAAACAGTACAGGTGTTTGTTTACCTTGCAAGAACAGCTCACGGTCTAACGGTTCGTTGGCCATTTGTACCAGCTCTAAAGACTCTTCAAAAGAGGCCCAAGCCAGCTCACCCACTTTTTCACGGATATCGGCGTGATCATAGCCATCACGAATTTCAATATCGGTAATGGTCGAACCAAAGCCCGCTTTGTACACATAAAGCTTGTCTTCAAGCAGATTATATACACCTGCAAAGTCGCGTCCCATACCCAGTGGCCATGTGATCGGTACACAGCGGATATTTAAAACGCTTTCAATTTCATCGAGCAGCTCAAGCGGTTCGCGAATTTCACGGTCCATTTTGTTGACAAACGAAATGATTGGCGTATCGCGCATACGACACACTTCCATCAGTTTAATGGTTCGTTCCTCAACCCCTTTGGCACCGTCAATTACCATCAGCGCCGAGTCGACAGCCGTTAGAGTACGGTAGGTGTCTTCGGAGAAATCTTCGTGTCCCGGTGTATCCAAAAGGTTAATGGTGTGCTGCTTAAATGGGAATTGCATCACCGAGGTGGTAATCGAGATACCACGCTCTTTTTCCATTTCCATCCAGTCGGAGGTTGCAGAGCGATCTGATTTACGGCTTTTGACCATACCCGCCACCTGAATGGCCTTACCCCATAACAGCAGCTTCTCTGTCATGGTGGTTTTACCCGCATCGGGGTGGGAAATAATAGCAAAGGTTCTACGAGCCTTTACCTCTCTAGCTAATTGATCTTTAAACATGAGAAAAATCTACAATATGTACACAGTTATGTACACATTTCTAAATATGTACTAAAACTGAAAAAGTGGGGATTCAAAATTGGCGTAATTGTAGCAGATTTGAATAGGATTTTACTGATTGCGGATATGTCTTGATTTATCCACAATTCAAATTATTGAATAGATTCACCAACACTCATTTCACAAAGTCTTGGTAATCTAACTCAAACAAATCAAGCATCTTTTTCTCGTGATCTAGGATTTGTTCTTTTTTCCAAACTTTTTCTTCTCCAAGCATTTGAATCATCCGATACAATTTAAGTGTATCAATTTTACCCTTATTTATCTCATGCATAAAATAATCAAGTTTAGCACTTGGCAAGCGATTACCTATGCTCGAATTCTTACTCGAACTAATGAGGCATAAGTTACCAAAGCTATGTAAATTTTCATCATCCAATTTACTATCCGCAGCCTCAACTTGTTGTGCATAAAAATGCTCAACTGAACTCCGTTGCGTAAATTTAAAGTTTTTGATTACCTTATCATTGCTATTTTCTGAATCACAATAAATCAAGAAATCCAAATAGTTAAAGACAAAATTACTTTCAATATTGCCAAAGCTTAGTTTTGATGGATCAATTTTAAAATCATCAATTGTATGATTACCATAAATCAAATCAAAATAATCAATCTGTTTTTCATTTAGATACCGCTGAAAAATAAATTTTCTCGCTAAATGTTGTAATGCATTAAAATAGTCAGACTCAGATTTATCTTTATTTTGATAAAGCCAATACAGTGCACCATTTAACCAATATTTATAAGACAAGGTAGGCGTGGATACATGAAATGCTGTCATCAATAACAGAACTCTTTGAGCAATATCAGTATTATTTCCCTCAAAAGTATTCACATATGAACTATTTCTTTCATATAATTTAAGCCGCTTTATGCTCCAATCATCATGATCCGTAGAATAATCCCGTTTAACAATGTATTGATCAAATATAAATTTGCACTTCAGCAAGGTAAACATAAAACCTTTTACATTCTCAATAACCCTTTCATGCTCTTGGTTTCCATGCCCTTTTAATAGAATATATTTTTCAAATTGATCAATCAGTTGCTTATCATCCAATGCCACTTTTTCATTACGGTTCGTTTGACTTAGCCAAATTTGTAAAACCTGTAATAAGAAATTCGGAAAATTGATAATACTGTTGAATCGTTCAGGCTTTTCTTCTTTTGTATCTTTATTTTTAATACGCTCAGGCACTTTTTTTAACATTTCAGAAATAGATTGAAAATTGCTTTTCGAATTTGTTTGTTCTTGTGGTTCTACATTTCTGCTAAAAATTTTAAGTAAGCTAGAAGCATTTTCAGGAACAAAATCACCCCAATCCTTTCCAAAAATCACATCACGATATATTGTAGAAAAACCATATTGAACGTAACGCTCCATATTGGCAGTCGCGTTCCAAATACTCGTAAATAGTGTCATGCTTGATGTTTTATCTGCTTCATCTTTGATTTGATTCAATACGCTCATCAATCTCGCTTTTAAAATTTCATGCTTTTCTAATTGTTCACCACGGTTATTCATAACCTCAAAATAATGATTGAGATCAGTATCTTTCGGAACTAAAACTTGTGTGATGACTACATTTTCAAATAAATATTTGCAAAAAACACTCAAACCGCCTTGATTGATGATTTTTTCGATTGCTCGTTGTAGCAACACAAACCCCTGAACTAAATCGGCGTTATATTCGGATGATTTTAAATGTTGTAGATGATCGCCTCTAAGTAAAGCCTGAAACGTTAAAGAAGACTTTGGACGACTTTCAAAATCAAGATTGAATTGATTAAACCAAGACATATCAAGAACAATTTTTTCTTCTTTGGATAATCGTTTCAGGCAAATCGCTAACAAGGTTAAAGTGGTAAATCGTTGCTGACCATCGATAATTTCATAAGTGCCATCGCTACGCTCAAAAACAACCAACGTTCCAATATAATATTTTTTACTTCCTTGAGTCTGCCCTTGATTTAACTGATCAGATTGCTTTTGATAATCTTGAATATCCAAAATTAACTGATCAATTTCTTTCTCACCCCAAGCATAATTACGCTGATACATCGGGATAATATAAGTCTGTTTATTCTCGAACAGGGCTTGAACCTTAAGCGCTTGGATTGACTCATTTGTCATTCTGATCTTCCTGTTTGAGATAATTTAGTTCTTTAAATAAAGTGATCAAAGGCTCAACTTTAGTGCCTTCCTGTTTCTCGACTACCGGGAGTGACCATCCGATGAGTTCACTTGGTGATTGAGCATATTTCAGTAAACTAAATATGTTCTTTTCTAAGACATAATTATCTATCGTTGCTAATTGCACCGAATATTGACTAATACGACAGCGATATGCCCAAATAAAAATCTTTTCAATCGCTTCTGATAACCGATCTGTAGCAAATTTATCGATATAAAAAATCAATGCAGAATCAAACAAGGTTCGCACATAACGATCCCCATCCCTATTTCTTGCATCATATGAATTCAATATTTTGATAATTCTATTTGCTCGATCCTGTAGTGCCGCACCAAATATAGAAACCTTCTCAGACTGTTCTTGATGATCCACCACTTTACTAATCTGTTTTTCATAGTGCTCAACCATTTCAAAAAATCGACGACCATTAATGATCATTTGATCTAACTGAAACGGAAAACTCATTTCTTGTCGATCTATTTGCCGTTGATACTGTGCGTTATAGTCATCAATAAAATAATGCGCTATGCGTAATGGTTCTAAATATGGATGATGGTCTGATTGCCCAAGATGAATACCTTTAAAAAGATGCACATGATCTTTATTGAAAAATCTTGCGGACTTTCCTCTTGACCAAAGACGGATACGGAATAGATAGTTCGAAAATAACTTTGCCAAATGAGCCGAGTCTAAACTTTCCCAATGAGCAACAGTTTGGGCTTTTAAATATTGCTCCTGTGCAGAAAATTCTCGTAGATGATAAGCTTTTAAAAGATCATGCGGTTCTAAATCACGACCACGTGCATTTTGTGAATCAAAAAACTGAAATGCCTCTGAAACATCATCTAAAATAAAAACCGCAACCTGACAATTATTTAATAAAAAATCAATATCTTGTTCCGAAAAGTTTACTGAAACGATCCGTTTAGCGGCATTAAAGTTCTGATAAATATTGTAATGGCTAATATCACTATTAAATTCTTGCACAGCCATAAAGACATTAATTTGATTCGATATTTCATTCAAAGCTGTTTTCAGATCCTCTCGTTCTAAATCTAATTCTGGCTTCTGAATAATCGCCCAAACAAGCAGCATTAAAGTTAAAGTTCGTTGTTGTCCATCCACAATATTTATATTTTTAAGGCTCGTATTATTTTTATCGTGGTGTAATACGATAGTACCCAATCGATATGCAGATTTATCTTTATGTTCTTGTATATCATTGACGAGAGCATTTAAATTTTTTTCAGTCCACTTGTACGGACGTTGGTAATCAGGAATACTCAGTTGATCTAAACTTAATAACAAATTATTTACTGACCAAATCCCTGTCTTAAATTGATCAACTTGATGCTGAGCCATAAAAAACTATCCTAAAAATAAAATTTTTTTAATTGTTAAAGTTGTTAGTTCATACCTTGATGCAATTTATAGCCATACCCATAATCTAGAACAAAAGTTTTTGTAGCTTCACAAATACTTTCTTCAATTAACTCATTAAGCAGTTGTTCTGCCTGAGTATGTCCAATTAAAAACTTACGCTGTAAACTCGATACCGAAACGACACCCACTTCCTCTGTGAATAATTTGGCACGTTCAAAAAGATCATCTGATTGCATAATTTCCCCATTCTCAATGAATTAATTTTTTTGCTCGAACTAAGACCATGCTGACATTGTCATACGCCTGTTTTGAAACTAATGACGCTTTCATATTGAGTAACCATGTTCGAAGCTCCATATCTGCTTTTAAAGGAAGCCATTCCCCACACTCCATCACATCATGTACACCATCTGTACAAACCAATAAGGCATCATTCTGAGTCAAATATTCTACTGTTCTTGTAAAATCCATCACTTCATGCAAAGGATCAGCACAAAAGTATTGTAATAATGCACCATAAATACTGGCGTAGTTTTCTCCTGCTCTTAGCTCGCCACTTTCTCTTAACTGTTCAAGATAATTGTGATCTCTGGTCAGGCAGTGCCACTTTTGATCATGTTGGCTAAACAAATAAACTCGACTATCGCCAAGATGTTGAATGGTCACAAAGCCTTGTTCGCCATCATTTTCAATGAGTGCGAGAGTTGAACTTGCGCTAAAACTATTTTTTTGATGTGCTACTTGATCAACAAGATACTGCTGAATAACGGATGTTTGATATTGGTCTAATTCTCTATTTTGAGTTAAAGCCTTTAAGACCGCGTATGAGGCTTTATCTGCTGTTGGGCTATTGCTAATCCCATCCGCTACAGCAACACACCACTGTTCTTTTTCAGAATGGCTATATAGTTTAGTGATGAGTCCATCATGTTGAATAACTTTATTTTCAATCAATATGGCATCTTGTTGGTACTTTGACCTTGCCTTCCATGTTAGACCTTGCATTTCAAAAGTACTCATCACACCGATCTCACACTTGGTAATGATTTTATTTTTACCAAACCCCAATAGCACAATCAAGAAAAATATTAAATAAATTATTGATTAACAATAAATTATTTATTTAAAAACTTACTTTACGCTTTTTGCTTCTCATTCATGTCTAACTACTTAAGCAAAGATGTAATAAAATATTTTTCAAGCTAAATCATGGTTTAAGACGATACTTTTGTTTCGGACTTTTCGGTTTATCTGGAATAGTACGTTCAATCAAGCCAGCTTCTATAGCAGGATTCAAGTAATTCTTTTGGAACGTTGCTCGATGGTTTAAACCAACCAATTGCATCAACTCAGCCAAAGTGTAGTCTTCTAGCTTCATTGCTGAAATTAAACGCTGAACTTGGTCGCTCACTTGTACGTTAACTTGAGCGGTAACATGATCGCTATCTTGAGCGGTATCAGTTGAACTAAGAATGGCATCTAAAATCATCTGTAAGATGAATTCTATAAACGGGGCTGAATCAGTACGACCTGTACTTGCTTGCAATGCTTCGTAATAAGCTTTTTGATTTTGGTAAATCAAGCTTTCAACTGGAATATTGGCAAAGATTGGATTCCATCGACTAAGAATCAATGTTTGCCATAGTCTACCCATTCGACCGTTACCATCAGCAAATGGATGTATAAACTCAAATTCATAGTGGAATACTGAACTCTGGATCAATGGATGCTCTTCACTATCATTCAACCACTCCAGCAAATCAATCATTAAGCGTGGTACTTGATTAGCTGGAGGAGCCATATGTACTACGCGATCACCTGACATCACACCAACACCACCATGACGGTATTGACCGACTTCATCAATTAAGCCAGTCATTAAAATTTGATGCGCTTGTAACAAGTCTGCTTCTTGACTCGGTTTCCATTGCTGAAAGGCTTCATAGGCTTTAATGGCATTACGAACTTCTTGTACTTCTTTCGGAGGTGCAATTACGGTCTTACCATTCAGGATCGCCGTGATTTGTTCGGTACTGAGGGTGTTACCTTCAATCGCCAGTGAACCTTGAATGGTACGGATACGATTAGCTTTTCGTAGTTTTAAGCTGTCTTGGATTTCTTCTAAAACAGTCAAGCGCCCTATATTCTCACTAATCTGTGCAATTAGATGAATGATTTTAGATGTGATGGTATAAGGCGGTTGGTATTTCATAAGGAGGCTATTCCTACAAATTTATTTTAGAATTATACGATCTATTGTAAAATATTGATTTTACAATTATTCAATCATTTAAAGTCTATTTAATTCTACCATTATAATTCGTTATTCATTTTTCCAACTCATTATGGATGCGCTTACAGTGGTTGGATAACTGTTTTTTTACAGATAAATCATTCATGATCTCTGAAGCTCTATATGTATAAGTTATAAAATTTCGTTGTTTATGAGCTAGATGACTATACATTCGATAGATTTTTCTACGGTAAGTTTTTGATTCATTTCGTTTAGCTTTATTTTTTGATGCTCTAATTTTGGAAATCAAACGTCGATAATAATTCGATAAGCTAGATGACCTGATCAATATTTTTTGACCATCGTATATAAATCCAAGATACTGTAGGGGCTTATCAATGTTAGTACCTACGTTGATAGCTCTCAATTCACCTGAAATACAAGTAAATTTTATTTTTTCAACCTTACTTGGATTTATCTTTAACTCTTTTCCTCCATGATTAAGCAATAGCTCTTCAATAGTTTTATAAACATCGCTCATTTCTATGTTTTGAGGAAAAACTAAAATAATATCATCACAATAACGCCTATATATTCCACCAAAATTATTCGCTAACTCACAACAATATTTGTCAAAGTCCAACATATAAATATTTGAAAGTATGGCAGACATAGGAGAACCTTGAGGAATTCCATATCTTTTCCCATCGATTTTTTTTGGTTTCTGGATTAAGTATCTAACAACACCATCAGCATTAGTAACTTGTTTTTTTCGAATGCTTCGAAAATCATCTAGGGCTTGGTAAGGCTTGCTAGTTTTTTTTCTCAAAGGATTTGTAGTTTTTTCACCTTTCTCTTTTCTTTTTGACTTATCGGGCCATCCTAAAGCAACCAGAGCTTCTTCTATATCTAAAAATGAGTAATTAGTTAATGATTTAAAAACAATATAATGATCTTTAGATAAGCAAGGTACGCCATTAACACGCTGCCATTGTTCTTTCAGAATTCCATGATCTAAAGTATCAAAAAAGCTTGATAGATCAATTGTGAGTACATTACATTCTCTTATTTGACTGATCCAATCAAAAATCTCTTTAGCAAATTCAATGTTTGATTTACCCAATGCGCGATAGGCTAATACTGAGTTTTGTAGAGGAGTATCTTTTATGAAATTTTCATATTTTTCAGTGAGAAGATGTGAATAATAGGCATAAATATAACCGTCTTGGTTAGCTGCATATCTTAAAGGTCGTTTTTTAGCGGCTCTACGACTTAAACCATTATGACTTTTAATTTTTCGTGTACGTTGTTCAAATCCAATAAAAGGTAAAAACCAATGTTTAGCTACATTATCTGGCTGAGCGACAAGAGAATAAGCGGCTTGAGCATCAAGTGGTGTATCAAAATGAATTCTTGATTTAGGAATTTTCTTATTCTGAACTCTTAGAATATGTTTTTTATCATAGATTTCATTTTTATATTTTTCAAAATTCAATGCTAATCCCTATTTAGCAGATCCGTAAGGGCTTGTGTCGCGTCTCACGTTACGCCCTTACGGAGTCTTTAAACTTTGATCTGAAAATGTTCTTACTTCTTCAAATCCAGCACTAATTTTACCGAAAAACATCCTCGGATAACGCATTAACTTAATATGCTATACTATTGGAGCTAGTATGATGAACAACTGTGTACTGATACTATTGGAACAACTTACAACCTTGATGGTTCAGTTCTTTATTACAATATTTCTCAATAAACTGCTGGACAGTTCAAACTGCATCCCTCTGCGAGCTGGATAGTCCACTCCAAAGGCATAGTAAATTTACACAAAAAATTTATTAAAATCAATACATAGTTTTATTACTATCTTTTGAGAATACCGCTATCTCAACTCAATCTCTTTCTTAAACTTATTGTATTGATAACTCATAATCTGCCCATTTACTAGCAACTCAACAGCTTGCTGAATTACTTGTAAAGGTGCAATAAACCATTCTTTCGGTTGATGATTTTTACCATCTTTATCTGCGACCAATAAATCAAGGCAAGATTCACCGAAGAAAGCATGTAAGTAATATTCAAACTTCTGTGGATTAATATTGAAAGCTTGATATTCAGCAATGACTTCAACATCAGCCATCAAATAAGTAGGCTCTTTTTTTGCATTCGCAATACGTTTTTCAACAGTTGTTGTGGCGAAACCAATTTTGTAAAGATGATCGTATGATTGGATACGTGGATCTGTACTTTTAGATTTCAGAATATAAATATAGCCTGTCGATGTATCATCTTCAGTGATACCACTAAAATTAGTATAAAAGTTAGAGTTTTCTTGCTCATTCGTTTCTGAAACAATGCGCCCATCTTTATACAATGCTTTAGCCAATGAGCGATAAAGCATACTTGATTCGGTGCCATTCTCAAAGATAGTACGGGTACGCCCATCTTTACGGAAACGCTTACCATCAACTGTTTTCGCTTCAGAAGTAAAATTAATATCTGCTAGATAAACTAATAAGCCGTTTAAAACATAGTAATTACCTTCAACCAGTTGATAACCCTTATCGTTGAACGGTAACAGCTTACGTTTCCCTTCTCGAAGCTCTCTGTGAACATCTTTAAATAAATGCTCAAACTGATCAAAGTCCTTACAACGTTTACGTTTAGCAACTTCATCTGCTGCTGCACGTTGGATAGGTACATGCTTAATTTTAAAGATGTCACCATCTTTACCATCATCAAGCAAACCTAGATCATCATCGTTAAAAATATCTTCAAGTGATTTAATATCTGACATATTTTAATCCTGATGTTGTGGTAACAAATTATGTTCATCATAATCAGCTAAAGCCATGTATTGCTCTGGATTGGCTTTCATTGCATCTAAGCGAGTCGCAAGCATATATTCAGTAATATTTGCCATATTTTTCTCAGGCACACGCCCATGCTGCGTCACAAAATTATTAATTTCATTAAATTTAGAGACTAATTGTTCGTCAGCAGTTAGGGCAGAAGTCTTTTTCTTCACATTTAAAAGCCCTAAGTCGTCATCAGCTATCATATCTTGAAGCCAGTTAAAATCTTCCATGCATTAAACCCCAGCTCGTCTACGTTGTTCACGGATATAGATTAGGCATTCGGCTAATCGTTTCTCAATTAAGTTAATTGATTCTAGACTAGGCTCACGACCAAATTGAACTTTGAAGGCTTTTAACTTTGGCCACAACTCAACGGCTTCTTCCTGAGACATACTAATCTTAGTTGCTTCGATTGCCTCCTTAATCAATTTAAGCACATTTACTGTGACTTCTTTTGACAAGATTTCAAAAGCTTTTTGGAATGGATTTACAGATTGAATTAAATCAATGTTAAGGTCTTCTATATTGATAAATTTATCTGCCATGCGAATAAACTTTTTATCGCCAACTTCTTTGACTTCTGCTGTACTAATCACTGAGTCTACTACCAAATATTGACTCACTTCTTCAAGTTCAGCTTTCGTTAAATCAGGATATTTCGTTTGGATAATCTTAGGGATAAGGATTTTATTCACCACTTCAGGCTCAACCTTACCTGCTGAACCTGCAATTACTTTAGCATCTTGGAGGATAGCGGCTTTTAGGTCCACAAGATCATTTTCAATAATCGCTTTTGTTTTTGCTGTACTTGGTTCTTTAAAACCTTTGATCGTGAGCGTTCCCGGTGGGACAATATTTTCATCATCACGTTTGGTTTTAAACTTAAAGTTTGGTGCGAGTATTTGCTCCATTAATAAAGAGGCAGTAATAGCTTTCAGCATATTGTTTACTGCAAATTTAACCTCAGTATCCTGTGCATCTGGTTGTGCAATAAGATTGGTAAATTGCGCATGTGATTTGTTCGAGCTATCTCGTGTACAACGTCCCACAATCTGCACAATTTCAGTCAAAGAGCCACGATAGCCAATCGTTAAAGCATGTTGACAGAATTGCCAGTCAAAGCCTTCCTTCGCCATGCCTAGGGCGATGATGAGATCAAGATCATCTACGGTTTTAATGTTACGTAGATATTCAACAACTTTATCACGACCATCTTCTTCAACGAGGTCCGCTACTTTTAAAATCTTACCATCTGCACGTTTGACGGTGATAATTCCAGTATCAGGATCTTTAGCGACAAATTCACCAATGATTTCGAGGATCGCATCCACCTCATCATATTTATCTTTGGTTGATTCACCTGAATTTACGTTTGGAATATGAATGATGGTTTTTTTATCGGTATCTAGTACTTCTGCAATTGCAATAACGCCTTCATCATCTTTTGCAAAGTAACGTCCTTTATAGAAGTGATAGCCAATACCTAAAGACTTTAAATAGGTATAGCCATTAAGTTGTTCGTAATAGTTAAAAGAAACTTTATCAAACTTCGCTTCGTCTTCAGGCGTAAGTACAGGAACGCTATCGCCACGGAAGTATGAACCCGTCATCGCAACAATATGAGCTGAGGTATTGTCCATTAAAGATTTAAGAACAGTACCTAGAATATTGTCAGCATCTGCTGAAACATGATGGAATTCATCAATTGCTACTAATGTATTGTCAAATACATGATCTTCGAGTTCTTCAAAAGCAAATCTTAGTGTGGCATGTGTACATACTAAAATTTGATCTGTACCTTTCATAAAACGTTTAAAGGCTTTTACTTTGCTTTTATCGCCACCAGCAGTACACAAATTGTTTTCAGGTTTGATATCCCAATCTGCAAAAAAGCCACTTTCGCTCAGCTTTGTGCTGGCAAATGAACCACCAATAGAGCGTTCAGGTACGGCTACAATAACTTTGCTTAACCCTTGGTTATGTATCTTATCTAAACCCAAGAACATTAATGCACGAGACTTACCTGATGCAGGAGGAGCTTTTAACAGTAAATACTGACTATTGCGAGATTGAAAGGCGCGAGCTTGCATCGCTCTCATGCCCATATTATTTGTTGAGGTACTTTCCCCAGTTTGTTGATAATTAACATCAATAATATTTATCATATTTTACCCCTCAATTGACATTTTATTATATAAAAAACTGAGAATAGAAAGTCGACACTCATCGCTCTTAATCTGTTTTTGAGATTTTTTTTGATAAATACTATCAACATATTTATCTAATTTTATATGTGCATTTCTTAAATCATTCGGCATAGTAGCTTTAGAATATAAGTCTGCCAAACATTTAGAACTATCATTTTCTCTAATGCTTAAAATTTCAAATGCAAGGTTACTGAGTTCTTCCAGTTCACTTTTAGTTAAAGTAGGTATTGGAAAATTGTTGTAAACAGTATCTTTTGAGTATCGAAAATCTGTTTTTATTCGACCTGCGACCGCTCTAACCCAGACCATATGCATTCTTGAATTAAGAATTGCAAATAATGCTGGAGAGGCATCAGGTATTATTAGGCAACTATCGTGTGCTATATAATCTTCTGAAAAAAATCCCATAGGTATATAATCTCGATTCTCTGAAGAATGGCGAGGTATAAGAATATAATTTTTCCCTTTGGGTTGTGTTATTTGAGCAAATAAGTGTGGGATACTTGCTAAATTAGGTCTTGATGAATTCTGTCTAATAATTTTGACTTCTTCAATTAATTGTCGAATCAACTTGAGCTTGTATAAGTCATCTAAATCTTCATCAGCAAACCATAAACAATAACGTTTTTTTCCATTAATAAATTCACGTGCTGATATCAGCTCTTTAAAATATCTTTTGGATAATGGTTCTTTTTGAATAAAGGATGTTTTTTCCTCTTCATTGAATAATAATTTCCCACCATCAGCAGGCATATTCCCAAAACACATATCTGGAATATTTGATAAAGGTTTTTTCCTGCTAGAAACTATTAGTTCACTAGATTCAGTTAAATTTGGATTAATTGTTCCTACAATTGTTTCAAGTGACTCCGAATATAAAATTTTACTTTTATTCTCATTTATCTTTTCGATACCAATAATAACTACGGTAACTGCAGCATTATGCTTAGCATTATTTTTCCACTTAAATGATTGATGTGCCCATGAAATTTCTACTCCCATATTAAATATTCTAGGCCAAAGTAAAGAAACTTGTTCACCTTGAGTTACAGAGTTAGTTGACACAAATCCCAACTTCGCATTGGTTTTAGAAATAAAAGAGGCCCCTTTATAGAACCAAGCACTAACATAATCTAATAGCTTATAGTTTTTATTATTAAAAACTAATTTCAAGTCTTCACTTTGTTGAGAGTTTCTTTTTCTAGATCCTGCAAAAGGTGGATTACCAATAATTAAAATTTGAGTATCAGGGGAATCAGGTTCACAAAATTTTAGCCAATCAACCTGCGTTGCATTATTACAAATTACATTACCTGATATTTTTAATGGTAATGCTGGTACTATTTCACCAAATTCAACTCTAAAAGCTAAATTCATTTGATGTTCAACTAACCATAAAGACAAGATAGCAACTTCATGTGCAAAATCATCAATTTCAATACCATAGAATTGAGAAACTTGAATCACTGAAAATGGTTTTGAAAATTGACCTGTTTTTTCTAGTTCTAACTCTTGAATACGTTTTAAAAGCTCCATTTCAAACTTGCGAAGCTCTTTATACGCAATAATAAGGAAGTTTCCTGAGCCACAAGCAGGGTCAAAAATTTTCAATTGCCCTAAACGCTGCTGTAATTTTAATAGTTTATTAACACTATCTTGGTTTTTCTCTAATTCTTCATATAGATCGTTCAAGAATAAAGGTTCAATGACCTTCATAATGTTGGGAACTGAAGTGTAATGCTGTCCCATCGTACTACGCTGTTCTGTATGAACCACCGCTTGGAACATAGAACCAAAAATATCTGGGTTGATATCGGACCAATCCAGTTCTGCACCACACTCAATCAAAATTCTACGTGATTTACGAGTAAATTTTGGTACTTGAATATCATCTTTAAATAAACCGCCATTTACATACGGAAAATCTGCTAAGTAGTCAGGTAAATCTGCTTCACGATCTTCAGATGATTGGTTTAATACTTTAAACAAACGTCCTATTAAAGCCGATAAATCTGATCCATCTTCATTACTCTTGGATATTGCCGAAGTAAACTGTTTGTCCTTAAAAATCTCTGTATCTTCAGCAAAGTAACAAAATAGCAGTCGAGATAAGAAAATATTAAGGTGATGTAAGTTCTCTTTATTGTTTAAGTCGTCTTCATTGAAATTATCGGCTTTAATTTCGTCAAATAGCTTTGCTAGTTTTTCAGCAGCCTTAACATCCGCAGGGTTTTCACCTTGATATACAGCTTTCTCCATCCCAGCCCATGGTAAGAAGAAATCAAATTTTTTAGCTAAATCACCAAAAGGAATATCCAATGTATCTTGTGTTTTAGTATCTACGGCTAATAGATTTTTAAAATCAGTCACGATCAAGAAACGAATCTTATTGCTTTCAGTTCGCTTTTCATTCTTCATTTGGTCAATCAGACCATGTAAATCATCTTGTTTCGCAATTTTGAAATATATTTGACGCTTCCAAAAAACAGAATTTTCTTTATCTTCCGCTAAATTACGCTCGCCATTACGAACACGTCCAATAGACTGACTGCGATGCCCATAAGCTAAAAGTAATTCGTAGATAAAATCTTTGTGGGCCAACTTACCCTGAGAAATCAAGTGAATAAGTTGTTTTATATTTTCTTCAATTTGGATAATATTCATGTAGGCACAGAACCATTCAATAGCTGTCTAATATTTTATATAAATAAAAAAATATATAAATAACAAAATTTTATCCTCACGACATATTTTGTCGTCATTTATACTTACCCGATAGATAACTTCTGTTAGTTTTATTTAATATTTCAAAAATAAGGTTTTTGCTAATTTATGTGTAATACCTCATATTTATCAAAACACAACTAACCAAGACTTTAATTCACTGCACTTAAAAGCCTTCTTAAGTTTTCAAAAATTTGATTCTGAACATTTTCCTTGGGTTCTCCCCAAATATCACTTAACTTATTAATAACAGGCATGACCGATGCTGGCTGTAGCGGCTTATTCCCATTCATAACAAAAGGTCCATCTGTTTCAGTTAATATTCTATCTTTTGGTATATGACTTACAAGCAAACGACCTCTCTCACTAGACAACATTCTTTGGTTAACTGAAAACCAGCATCCTTGAGCAATGGCTTTTTTTAGACTATCCTGCTTTCCTGTATACCAATGCAAAATTGGTATACCATTATTAAAATAAGTATCTAATCCATCTAAAGTCGCTTCTACAGCATTAAGGCTATGAATGGTTAATATTTTAGGTGACGAACTATTAGCTTTTCGCAAAATATGTTTAAAAACTTTACTTTGTATATTTTGATGAGCTTTCAGTACTGATGAGCCGTCCAGACCAATCTCACCTATATACTTTGTTTCATTGATTAGTAAATCAAAAAAATCTAACTCGTCATAACGCTCATGTGCTATTTGAGGATGAAGACCAAGGGCTGTCTGAATTCGTTTATGATTTTCAGCAAGCTTCTTTGTACCAAACCAAGCTTTTGGCGTAGTTGTTACAGACAAAATATAATTTGACTCTCCACAAGCTGAGACCACAGCTTGTGGATTTTCGTATAAGTCCAAATGACAATGAAAATCGATCAACGGAAACATTAAATGTTTACACCTAAATTCTCTTTTTTTAGATACTGCTCTACTTCCGTAAACCCTCTTAAAACAGTATCAATGATTTGCTTACGTTCCTTAGGCTCTATTGGCAAAAATCCAGATTTTGCTACCCACAAATTTGTGTTTCCAGTATTTTTAATTTTGCTGATCGCCATAACCATAGACATTAGGTCATCCCTCTGCTTATCTCGTTTAATCACATCACTTAAAACAGAGTATTGATAATCAGTTAAATCTTTAAATTGGGATGCATTAAATGAGGCACGCCTAATCAAACACGGTAAGCACTTACCACATTGCACTCCTGACCTCTTCCATTTCCCACAGGATACTGTATCAGTAGCAACCTTTTTCAATAACTTTTGATCTTTACATTCGAGCATCATTTCTCCTTTGGTCTTGAACTGATAAGGATTTAATAACTCTACTGGTAAATCTATACTTGAAAATAGTTCATTTAATTTTTTTAGAAAGTATGGATGTGTTGTTCGCGTACTTAATGAACCTATTCGCCTAGGAGTAAGTGGAGGGTTAATAGAAATGAGGCCATTCTCGGGAATGTAAAGCGGTATTATCTTATTTGAATAATGGTTTTTACTCAAAGCAGTAGCGATTAAAGCTCCAAAGGCAATAAAGTTAAAACTGCGCGTTCTCATTTGAACATCTGCTGGAATTTCTTTAACTTTCCGAGGATTTGCTACAACTTGAAATCTAGCATTACTAAGTCGAAGCTTGTGGTACACACCATCTTGCTTTTGTCTATCTTTTGGGTAGGCATGACTGACTAAAACTGATTTTTTTCCTTGAAACTGCAAATCTATCGCACCAATTGTACTATCCAAACCTCCTGAAAATAAGCAAACAGAATCATGCTTATTTATGAAAATTTTTCGTGCTTTGATACCTTTCATCATTTCAGGGATTTGAAAGTCACTTTGTCTAAATTCAAAATCCCACAAGTCTCCGCTTAGAAAATGTAAAGTTTCCTTTAAGAGTGTTTTTTGCTTATTCCAAAGAATCGGATTTAACATTGGAAGATTTATCTTAAATTGACGACACCATGCATCTTCTGCTCGACTATCTCTCTCTACAAAAGTATCAGCAGCCGTTACTGCTAATGAAAGCATCATTAAATCAAAAGCTGTTTCATCCGCTTCCTCTTGAAGTCTTCTAAATTCAATTAGTGCTGCTCCACCAATACTATTGTATTTGCCAGAAACAGCAGACTTCCCAAACATCAAAACAGGTAATAATCGATCTGATAAAGGTGGTAATTTTGCACTATCGGTCTCAAAATAAAGCTCAATCATTTAAATAGTCCTCCCATTCACCCCAAATATCTTCTAATGCTTTCATTTGTATATTTTCAATATCTTTTCTTGTTAATGAATTTGCACCATTCTTTAATTGCTTACTCATATGCTTATCCACAGAAGAATTTATTAAGGAACGTAGATCCTGCTCAAGACTAGCAACATTCTCAGGCGTATCAGCTTTATCAAAAGCAGCTCTTGAATCTAAGACGATTTGTTGAAATAAATACTGCTCTGTGTAATTCAGCATTAAATCTATAATCATATCGCTAGAAATTTGAGTGAAATCAAATTCATCCATCCCATCTAAACATTCAGCTAAAGATTGATTCAAACTTGCCCTGATTCGTTCAGAGTCTCCATCAATAACTAAAAGGTTTTCTATAATTTGATCAATGACAATATCAATAGGCTTACCATTTAGATCTGATATTTTCAGGTTTAAATAGTCATTTCCAGCTTGAATATTCTGGAATAAATCAAATAAACCTCCACCAGCTGCAATAAGTTTTTGGTAGCGTTTAGGAGCTACCTTTTTTCCACCTGTTGCATTCTTAGCATAATGACCAATTGCTTTTCTTAAGTTTGTCCCACTTGGACCCGACGGTTTATTCGCAGCTTTCCCTAAATACCCCCTAAATTCACCTAGAGTATTATCTATTCCACATGCTATTGATCCTCCCCCCTCATTTGCCCAAGATGGCACTAATGGTGTCTTTCCATTTGGCCCCTTACTTGAAGTTGATGTTCCCATAATCCCTTCCTTTTAATAACTTATAAATTAGCTGTTAAACCAAACTTCATCTTTAATAAGACTTTTAAACCAAGGTTTAAGTTTTGGCATAACTTCTGAAATCAAGGCTTTGAACTGAGCCCTAGTTTCTTCTAATTCTTGTGCTAGTAAAAATGCACCAGCAAAACCTGATGGTATTTCACTCCAATTTGAATGTTGTCTTAATTCTTCTAAAATCAAACGCATTACATCTTTTTCTTCCCCTTGAGGAATTGTTCCAATTGCTTTAATTGCAGATGGCGAAGATACCTTGGATGTTCTTATTAATAGCCTATACGCACTATCTGCAATTTCAGATAAACCTCTAGAAACTATGCGAAGTGGGACAGTTTCTTTACTTAAATAAACAAGTGGTCTTAAATCTCTATCTGAAATAGACGGTTCCAAATTCACCCAATCAAAAAGGAAGACTTTGTGTTCTTTCCAATCTTTTGGTAATTTTTCTTCAAAAGCTTCGAGATCATTTTTAACAGCCTCAAGCTGTCTAAATAGTTCTGGCTTTCCATCGGCAGTAGCATTAATTTCATTGTAGAGAATAGATATCGCAGTTGATTTACAGCATCTTTCAAACAATGCCATTTTTGCTATAAGTTTCAAATCCACAGGCATCTGTCGGGCGCTTGCTATCATATTTCGCATACTTATTACATTTAGCATACGCTTTACAATTCTTGGATTACCTTCAACGCTTTTGGAGGTTGCCAATAATGGTGCTATTCGATCGGCTACAGTAAAATCATTTAAAAGATTGAATGTACTTGGACCATCCGAATCTAAGAGTAGCAAAGCTTTCTCCACGCTAATCGGATCTTCTTTCCAAGAAAGCCTCAAATTCTTTTCTAAACCAGTTCTTAATGCTTCTATTTTAACCTGTTGCTTTCCATAGGTTTCATGAATTGATGCGTAAAGTAAAAATAAATATGCTCTAACTTCACGAGTACTAATTTTTGGAACTTTAACTGGAAATTGAATTAACTTATCCAAATAGTCTGTAATATGTTTTTCATCTATACCATTGAAGTGTTCTTTAACAGCATGTCTTACCATATCTTCATCAGCTGCTATCACAAAAGCGGTATTGGGCATAAATAAAAATAAGCGTAATGATTCCAATGTTTGTATAGTCTGCTTTGGTAAACATCTATCTAGGTTGTCTACGAAGATGACTATTTTCTTGTTAAATCCCACAAGCAAATCTGCAAATTCTGTTTTTAAAGCAGCTATTTCTTTCGGTGCAGATGTCATTTCTTCATTCAAAAGTTCTTTTAAACTACTCTGACCATCTTTTATTATTTTACTTATTGCCTCACCATCTTCTGAATCAGCTTTCCCTTTAATCCCATCACCAAGAGCTTCAACTGCTTTGTATGCAGCACCAAAAGTTGGCACTCCAGCCATCCAAGAAGCACCTTCTGCGGCCATTGCTAACAAACGTAATTTATTTACTCGTTTAGTTATTGTCTTCGTTTTATCTAAAAGGGTCTTATTGTCCTCTACAAGTTTGGCTATCTCTAAAGTAACAACTTCAATTAATGCGGCTCTCGCATCATCAAACCCTTGATAAAGCCATGCATCAAACTTTATAAGAATATAATCTTTTTCATTTTCTGATTGTAGCTTTTGTTCAATCAAATTTAAGATTGTTGATTTTCCTGTCCCCCAAGAGCCAAATACTCCTATTGAAATCGGTAACATTGTAGGATTACTTAATACATTGACTACAATTTCAGAGGCTTCAGAATAATTTAAAAAATCCTTTTTTGATTCGATATCTGACCACATAATATTTGTTTCGCAGTTTTTTTACTTGACTTCTAATCTATCAATAAATATTTAAAATTCAATAAATAAAAAATCTATGTACAATTTCATACCATGTAAAAATGCTAATACAAATACCCTATGCCCTCAAAAACCTAAATTCCATAAGTTAATTTATATAGTTAACGTCCTAATCATTTTTTAGACAATAGCAACCATTGATGCGCACAAAAAAATAAGGGAGCTTGTACTCCCTACTATAAAGAAATTCCTCAACATAGATGTATCAAAATCACTAGCTGATCAATCAACGCTTAAGCTATTTAATTCACCGCCCTTACACTCCCCTGCAATCCTTTCTGTATATCCTGCACAAATCCTTCCCCTTGATTCGGTTTAGGCTTTGCCTTGGTTCGAGCTGTAGTTTCAGACTTTACTTGTTCAATATTAGTTTCTTGATTTTCATCACTATAAAACTCCTCCACAAAATCCAAACCTTCTTCTGCATTGACTTCAAACTGTGCATTGGCAAAACCCTGCCTTGCAGTCTGATCTAACGCCGTTTGATTAAAACCTGCTTGTTTACTTTGTTGATCAATCTCTTGCGCCATTTGAATAGCTTGTTGCAAATTCGCTCCATCACGCAAGGTCAAATCCACGTAGTACACAGGTGTACGATAACTTTGTGTGGTCGATTTTCCTCTGAGTGTCAGTTGCAGTGGTAGGCATAACAACAAGCCATTCGATGCCGCATGGTAGTAACTGAGTCGTGCTGCCAAAGTGCGGATACTGTTAAAACCTGTGGTTCTAAAGATGAATATACCCAACTCATCAGACTCATCTAAATTAACATGTAATCTACCGAAAGGCTTACAGTGCCCACCTTGTGCCAGTGGGCATAAATCAGGAGATGGACAAGGATGTTGCTCAATACCTTGCTGAGTTAAACGCTGACAAGTTTGCCCATTCCCGACACATACAGGACGACCTGTTTGGCGGTCAAACAATGTGTATTCGGCTCTAAGATTCAGTTCAGGATCATTGAAGATCACCCGTACTGGAATCGTGCGGAGTTTTTGATTTGGAGTTTTCGCGCGAAGTTGTTCATCTAGGGGATGTTTCACCCATCCATCTTTACCTTGAATTTGACTGGTAATGGTAAATTGATCATCTTTTTCAGGGAGTCGTTTCCCGTTCTTTTCAACCACTTTACCAATACTAATTCGTCCAAGGATCGGTGGTGTTATCGCTAAACCTTTGATCATGATATTTGTCCTATAAGTAAAATTTTACTGCTTACCCTTTGTTATGTAAGTAAACAGAAATATGAAAAAGCTACGATTACGCAAAGACTGCCATTTGGGTTCACCGCACCTTCGGGTGTTGGTGAATCGGGGCGGTTTTTTGCGCTTTTTGACAGAATGGATAGATTGACCTTTTTGTTTCAATCGTCATCGCTATAAATTTGAAAGCGTCGAGTACCAATTTTGTTTTGAGGGAATTGATTGATCAGTTCAGGATGAAGTTTCAGTACAGCCTTCGTATCTAAGCCAATCGAATCTTTCGCTCGTTTCCACGTGACTGAACCCTTGGCAAAAGTGGCTCGTTCTGCATCCTTCATCAGCATTTGGATTTGATGCTTGGTTTCATCAAATTTATTTTGGTGGGCTTCAATGTGATGTTTCTCTTGGATCAGCTGTGTGAACAATTGATTAGCATGTTCATTTTGACTGAGGTCTTCCACCGTTAAAGGGATATGCTGGGGATAGAGTTGCTGAATCGCTTTGGCTGCCGATTCACTGGCATCCGCTTCAGGTGGTATATCTTTTTCTACGCACTCCCAGAAGTATCGTTCAGCATTGACGATGTGTTGAATAACCGATTCACTGCGAACCACTTTATAAATACGTGTTTCGTGACCACAGATCAGTACACAGATATGTGCTGCCTTTTTCCCTGTGACTGCCAATTGATGTTGTACCTGACACAGTACGTATAAAGGCACACCATCTCGCCATAACTTTGCGCCATATTCCCCTGCGGTTTTACATTCTAAAATTTTTACTTCATCACTGCCCACCACGGAATAATCTAAGTTTGCCAACATGAAGTATTTGTCTTCGTCAGGGTGTTGCAGTACTGCATTGATACGACGGACTTTATTTTTGGTATGCATGCTGTAGTATTCCGCAACCAAAGGTTCAAGCTGTTTACCCCAATATAAAGGCCCGTGTCCTGCACTTTCATCTTCAATGGATTGTTTGACTCGTCCTGTCTTGATCATCCATAGTTCGAGCATCGACATATAGGGACTGAGTCCACAAGCAGATGCACAATCGCTACTACCAATTCCCTTACGTCGAACTTCAAGCCATTCTGCCTGAGTCATATTTTTGGTATTGACCAATCGTTTTGCAGTAAAGAATTTGGGTGCAATAAATGGGGTACTTGCTTGTTGAATTGTAGGATCTAATATTGCTGTATTCATGTTGAATTCCTGATATCTAACTGTGAGATTTATGGATGACTTGATTGAGAGCGGAGTAAGCGTCTTGATTGGAAAGCGGATTGAATAGACAAATTTCGGGCATAAAAAAACCACAGCCAAAGCTATGGTTTTAATAATTTATAAAATTTAATATTTCATTTAAAAATGCGTAGATAGGTCTAATTTTCCATGAGTGAAAAATGTGTTTTCAGCACTATGCAAGCATACTGAGTGCCTGTTCCAATCCTCGTTGCTTGATCGATGCGCCAACACCAAACCACGCTGAATCAAGTCGGTGATCGATACTCATAGCACGTCGTTCATGGTCTATAAATTCAGTGATTGAACAGAGTAAGCCATAGGCTGTTCCTTTGGCAGAACTTAGCTCCGCACCTCGTCCTTGACCATTAAACATTTCCATAGCTCGACTCATCGCTTTGCCATTTGGTTCAGCCTTATCCTTGCCATTGGCTTGGGCTTGTGAGGCTACATCACGGTAGAATTGAATGATATTGTCCTCCTGATCTAATACGTTGTTCATGGTGCTGTTATTGAATACAGCATAAAAATAAGCTGAGGCTTCCATCTGACTAACCTTACGCTGTGTTAGTTGTTTCATTTCATACATATGTTCATCCCATGCATGTACTGAAATGCCGAGTTGCTGTTTGACCTTATCTGCATCAAATTTAGTACTGTGTGGAACTTTGACCACACCTGCACTGCTGTTCTGTCCTTTTAAGGCAATCGCTAAAGTGTTGTTACACACCACTCGGATCGAGGTAAATTGTGCGGTGGTGGCAAGGGTTCCATCACATGCTGTTGCCAAGAGTATATAGCCATTACTGACATCTTTGCCCTTGAACATGGATGTTTGCCCTGTCCGAGCCAATGCCCAGAATTTCTTGCCACCTTTAAGCACGCCTGCGGTTTCAAGCTCAAAACCTGATTGTTCAGTCAAGTCACGATAGAATTCTAAAATCTCTCTCGGTTGAACTTCCTGAAAGCGTTGGCTAACGACTGATAGTGGCGCATGAGTATCAGAGCGATATAAAACTCGTTGTTCTTCATAGGGCATGATGATGCTTTGCCCTCGCTCATTCTGTGCCATATAACTGACATTGGATGATTCAATGCGCCACTCCATACCTGCCTGCTGTGCCCAGACTTCTATCGGTTGGTTTTGGGTGAGTTGATTCCCTAGACCATGCCAAGGGGTATCACCGACATAAGCCATTTGTTCAAGTTGATGTGCCATGATTTTATTCCTTTTAAATGAAACTGAAATTTGAATCTGTGTAGATCTGAGTAATCTTTAGTGCAAAAGATGACTTGGAAACTTTTGATAACAGTTGTGGCAGAAACACAAATTCTGGTGTATCGGTACGCTTGGTTCTGTGAATGTATTCAAAACACTGCCGAGTACCGTTCCTGCAATTCCACCGACAATCGGTGGCAGATTGAAAGACTTTGCGATCGTGGTTCCCAATGCACCCAATGTGGTCGGTGTGACCAAATTGGTTAAGGTTGTATTTGATTGTTGTGTACTTGCTTCAACCAATATCACATTCGTTGAATGACAAAAGGGACAGCTCAAGCTCATGGCTCGACTCCTTAAATTTTGGGCACAAAAAAGCCTGCTCAATGGCAGGCTTTGTTTTCATATTTTCATGGATGACTCAAAAGAGTTTCATGATTCTCATCAGGATGTTATGTATCTGAAATTATTTGGAATAAATTAAAATTTACTTTTTCAATTAGTAAATGATCTCTCCAATTTTTTAAATACAACTATTGATATTATTCCAACACTTAAGCTGGTTTAAGCTGATGAGAAAGATTAGGCTGTGCTGAACCGGGTTTAGCAAGTTCTCTATAAATATCTAATTGACGATTAATCTCATTAATTTTTGACTGTAGATCAACTGATATAAAATTACTTGATTCACCAATAGCCACCCAACCAGCTTGAACTTTTTCCATTTCATTACCCTTTTGCAACTTATGTAAGATCCATTGGTTCAGATGATAAGCACGCATATAGGCTTCATGTTGATAGATCAATAAAGTACTAAAAACAATAATACGATCAGCATTATTCAACATATGAGTTTCAAAACTTTGTAGCTGTTTGAATAGCACATTTGTTCGATGGATCAATAAATTTTCATTGAACCACGCTGCGAATTCAATGAGTAATTTCACTACTATATCTCTCTGATTACACAAAGCTTCTCGATTCATACTATTTGCACCCGTAGAACCAGCAACACCTCCCATATATGCACCAATACCACCCACAACAATGACTCCGACACCACCTGTAGCAAGACCTGCTAATGTGCCGAGCAGCATTGATCCTGCCATTGCACCTCCAGCAATGGCAGCAGTTTCTTTGCCAACATTTTTTAAGTATTGTTCGCCATCCACTTTACCAGAATTAAAATCACCATAATTACGATATGCCGCTAAGCCAATCGTTAATAGTGGGATTGGTAGCATATCTCCTACACCAGCAAAATCTGCAATCCCCTCTAGTCCTGCCCCTGTGGTTTCCTGAACAGCTTCATAACTTAAAGCTGTATCCACTAAAACCATTGGATGATTACCTAGCTGTTCTGCAAGTTCACTGTTCACAATTACTGGAATATCAGGATACTTATCAAAATGACTTAATACATAATCAGCATCCATTGAGCACTTAACTTGCATCGGTGTACCATCAACAATCAAATCATAACCTGCTTGATTTGCACTATCGGGGAATTCAACGGTATGTCCTTGTTGTTGTAGATTCAGTGCAACCTGTTGTTCAGCAACATAACCAGTTAAACGTGTCACTGCTCCTGCACTATCTAGTGTGTTCGCTGAAATGTCTTGTAAAGTATTAAAGTTCTCAGGATTTCCTTTTGATGCAAAGCTCAATGCATCTAATACAGATGGATCAATATGTGCATAGTCCCAAATTAAGCCTAAAGAATATGTGGATGTCATTAAGCCTACCCCCATCTTTAGTCCTTGATCTGATAATATTTTTTCGAGCTCTTTTTGTGCTTTTTGATTTTGATTAAGACACCCAACAATTTTTTGATTTTTCAAAAGTTTGGGGGCACTCGCAATAATTCCCTCACTATATGGAATCTGCGAATCACGCCCTCCAAAAAATGTACCAACTCCCTTACTAAAACTATTTAGCCCACGTCCCATGTCAGCTAAGAAATTAGTATCTTCAGGACGAGTTGCAATAACGTCTTCTGGTAAAAGAGCTGTTATAGCACGATTGAGTAGATTCCCTTGTAAAGCTCTATCTTTCGCATCGTCTATAGAGCAAAGTAAATATATAGCATATTGCAAATCACCAAACTCTCCTTTTTCCTGATTATAGATAACATTCTTCCGCATTATTAAGCATTCAAGATAATCAAAATATAATGTTTCTTGATAAGGACAATGCTCAAAATAGTATTCAAACTTTTCTATAGCGCTAGTATAGATTTCACTACGTTTGTACACTATCGCCTGTGCTTTAATGACAACATTGCTAGGCTCACGCTCAAATAAAATTTTTAAGATCTCTCGACTAATCTGTAAATGTTCACTTTTTTCAATCTTCGATAAATACCGACTGACTAATTCAGAAATATTCATCGACGCTTGATGCTTGAGTTTGAATAAAATACATTGCTCTAACCAAGCATAATTTTTTGCATGCCCCTGATAGTGAGGGATAAATACTGTTTCAATCAATTCAGCCAATTCTAAAGAAACGCCAATTTCCTCAGATGAATTGATAGAAAATTCCCATTTTTGTGGAATAGTCACACTAAATAAGCGAGAGAAAAACCCCGAATTGAGATCAGCTTTTTCTTGAGTAACTAACATCAACATATCTTCTGGAGTAAGTGTATGTTTTTGAGTTTTAATTCTATCTAGTCGTACTTTAAGTAATTTAAAATTCATATATCCCCCTAATTTTTTGAATTTTCAGATAATTTACTATTTTAGGCATCAGAATTATATTACTTAAAATTGAAAAAGTACTAGTGTATTAAAAATAATAAAATTATTGATTTATTTATATATTTTCATAACCTCGATTGACTAAACTCACCCTTAATTTTATCATTCGACTGCTGACCTACATCGTCAGTCGGTTTTAGCAGACCGTTTCATACAGCGCATCAGGGTTTATTCTTCTGAGTATCCCTTATGCGTACAACCTTCTCGTCCCCCTTTGCGGTAGAATGATCTGCCCCCATAAAGTTGGACAGTTAGTTAAGCAGTTTTTATAAACTGGTTTCTATATTGTACAGGGGATAAACCTTGTAGCTTCACCTTGATTCTCTCATGATTATAATAATGAATGTATTCTCGTATCGTTTTCTCTAATTCATCAATTGATTGAAATTTTTCTCCATGAAAGCATTCCGATTTTAATATTCCAAAGAAGCTTTCTATTACAGCATTATCTAAGCAATTTCCTTTACGAGACATACTTTGAATTAAACCATGTTGCTTTAATTGCTGTTGGTAATGAGCCATTTGATATTGCCATCCTTGATCTGAATGGAGAATTGGTTTCTCATGTCGCTTAAGTTTAGCTAAAGCATGAATGAGCATATCTTTCACTAACTCATAATTGAGTTTACGTTGGATTCGGAAGGTAATAATTTCCCCATTAAACAAATCTATAATTGGTGATAAATAAAGTTTTTCACCGTTAACATTAAATTCCGTCACATCAGTTGCCCATTTCTGGTTGGGATGGTTCGCTTTAAATTGCCGTTGCATAATGTTATCAGCCACCGTCCCGACACAACCACTTTTATATGAGCGATATTTCAATGCTCTGATACGTGATTTAATTCCCATGGTTTTCATAAGGCGATATACACATTTATGGTTGATTATTATTCCTGTACTTTTCAGGGCAAGAGTAATTCTACGATAGCCATAGCATCCCTTATGCTTGTGATATATGGACTTAATCTGCTGTTTTAACTCAGTATATTTGTCATTAGAGCGTACAGCTTTCATGTGATAGAAATAAGTACTACGAGCAATCTTTGCAATACTGAGTAAGAGTTTTAATGGATAAATTTGCCTTAATTCTGAAATAACCTGAACAGTGTCTGCAGTACAAAGTGTATTTAAGTACGTTGCTTCAGTTTTAAGGCTTTTAGCTTTTTTAAAAAGGCAACCTCCGCACGTAAAGCGGTCACTTCATCAATGAGCTCCTGCTGAGATTTATCTTTGTCATCTTTTACCGGTTTGTTTATTTTAGTTTTATCGTGTTTAACCATATTGTTATAAATCCTCGTGGTATTAAACCCGGCAATCCCTTCTTTATGATACTGAGCTAGCCATCTTCTTAAAATTGACGTCCCGCTCAGATTTAACCGTCTTCTAACTTCTCTTACAGGTACCTTATCAAGAAGCATTTGTACAGCCTTGATTTTAAATTCGGAAGAGTAATAGGTTTTTTTAGTTTTAATATTTAAGCCATCTTCACCTTGTGCCTTATAGTTTTCAATCCATAGCCGGACTGTTTGGAGATCTACATTAAATTCTTGTGAAAGGATTTTGTAGCCTTTACTTCCATCTAAATAAGCCTGAATGACTTTTAATTTTAACTCTTTTGAATGCTTTGGAACTGGCATAGGACACACCTCATAAGTTTAAAAAGTCTAACTTATGGGGTGCAGTTCAGAACGGGAGGGGGACGCGTTCGCGCGTGCTGGTTCTGTATGTCCAGTCTGCTAACCCCTTTTCGTTCTGCCACCATTATTTAGCAGTAAGTTGGTAGAGCTTCTTAATACATACAGGAGTAGTCGCCATGACTCAGCACTTTCTATCTTTATTATTTTCCCTAAAACGATTTTCTATTCCTCTGTTGCATTAGCAGCATTCATAAATTTTTGCTTATTTGAATGATCTGAACGCTATCTAGCCTTAGACGGTTTTGTTGCATCTACGCTTTAGTCCATTCAGTAAAATTTATTACACATCAAATAACTCAATAAAAAATTAGGGGAAATGATGAAAATTCAAACTTCGCTTGCACTCATCACACTTACATTGATGATTACAGGTTGTGCCAGTAAAACCGAACGCCAGTTTATTAGTGGTTGTAAAACAGGCGGCATTGATGGCAATACCTGTTCATGTATCTACGACAAACTTGAAAATAAATATGGGGAAGATGGGCTTAAAGAAAACCTCTACACCTTGCAGCAAACTGAATCCTTTCAGATGGATATGGTCAACATTTCCTATCAATGCATGAAGGAATAACCATGAGAATATTTGCTGGCATCATCTGCATCATTGCAGTGATTTGCTTTTTAGGTTTGCCATTTATTGGCTTCATGATCGTGATGGGACTATTTATCGCATTGGCAAAATATGCAATTGGGGGAAAGTAAATGAATTCAAATATTAAGACATGGGTGATTAGTAGCTACTTGGTGATTGGTTTTTTCTTTGCCATATATCAACACTTTTGGGGGCAGTATAACTACAAGCCATTTACTTACAATTTGGGGCAAGGCTTAGTGTGGCCTACGGTAATGTTTCCAGTCATCGGTAAAATTGTAGGTGGTATCTTGATCCTATTATTCATTTGGTTCGTCGTTATTCGACCTAAGTTATAACGGAGTGCAATCATGAAAAAAATACTTTCCACAGTAGCACTTTCAACTTTACTGCTCGCTTGTAGCCAAAACAATCAGCAAGCTCAACAAAGTGCTACAGATCAAGCTGAACGCAGCTCATCTAATACTGCTACACAGCAGGAGCAATCTAAATATGCACCATATAGCAAGGAAGAGGTTGAAGCCAAAGTACAAGCTTTAACTCAGATTGTAGAAAATGATACCGAATATCTCCCTGCTGCGGTCAAACAAGCTCAATCATTTCTTGAGAGTTGGGATAAATATCCTGAAGCACTCAAATCCATGATGGAGTCTGATCTTGATCCCAACAATCCTGAATATAGCAATAATATTCCGATGGAGATGGAGCAACCAGAGATATCTGTTCGTGCCCAAATTTCCAGTCGGGAATCTCAATCAGCGTTTAATGTGCCTGGTGCAATTGAATATATTTTGGAAATTCAGTCCACTTCTGAACAACCCTTCACTTTAGAGGGATTAAATATTAACCGTGGTCGCTGTGGTTTTTATACAGGAGATTTCTATAGCAAAATTCCTGTGCAAATGAACTATAGTTCTACGGTATCCTATTTACTGAAATGCCGTGGTGATCAGGTCATTGAAGCTGAAATGATTACAGATCAGGGCAATGTAAATTTATCATTTTAATCTCAAACCCGACCCTATAGAGAACACTGCTGATAGTTGTGTTCTCTATTGAAAATTCAATATTTATAAACCTCTTCGATTTTTTGAATCAACCACTCCTCTGCCAAAGCTACGCATATAGGCTGAATCTTTCACTCGGAGATGCTGCTGTTCTTTTTCGCCATTCACCAAATAAGGGACAATATAATTAAGAAAGTTATAGACTTCACTGGCATTGTTACGATGAATCATACCAATCCCTAAAGTCCCCATCGCTTCATAGATCGCCATATAGTCGGAATGGTTACAGTTAAAAATATAACCATATCCGTGTGTAATCTGCTTCCAGCACTCACCTATCCACTGCCCCATTTCAAAACCACATTGATGCATATTTCCATCGTACATAAGCAAAAGATGGCAATGGTAGCCCTTACTAACCCCATGCTCTAATGCCCATGCATAACCATATAACCCACTAAAACAAGTATCTTGATCGGCTATACGCCGTAGCAATGTTTCTAGCGCTTTATTGAACACTTGGATGTTGTATAAGGCTTGATATTCTTTCTTGATAGATAAATCCACTCGAACCACCAGTGTTCTCGCATAATGATGAATGAGTGTGGATGTATAATCAAAAAGGCTATGCTGATTCTCTAATTCACGTTGTTGAAAATCAATCAGTTGCTGTTTTACACAGCCTGATAATGATTGGATATAAGTCAGAATATGCCAGACTGTCATATCATCAAAACAGACTATACAATCATGGTCTGCCTGCGGCATTAGACGGAGTGTGTGATCAACGATGTTCACCACCTCAATGAATATCTGCACTGTATTGCAATAGAAAAAATTAGCGTTATAGATTGGCTTAAATGACTGAACTAATTTTTGTAGGTCTATCATCAGGTTTTGATGATATAAATCATAACTACCTAAGCAAACTTCTTGAATGAAATGGTCTACTGCTGCCAATACTTCTGCTTCATGGTAAAGCTGATCATATTGAATATTCTGGTACATTTAGGTTCTCACTGAAACATAAGGTTCATATGTAAGTGAGGAATATATTTTTTTACTGATCTTGATTCTAAAGCAGGATGTTGTGATCATCCTGCTTAGCTGAATATGCTCATAGACTTTGGAACATACTATAGGGTTAGTTCTGAATATTTTAATACTGTGTTATTGATACATAGTCTATAGCCCATTTGAGTATGGGCTATACTGTGCTAAGTGTCTCAATCAACTAGATAAGATATTGTTTATGTTTAATATATTATTTATATATTACTTATAGTTAATAATATATATTACCTGTTAAGCACTCTACACTGTAGTTTCGATAAGTTCGTTCATCTACATAACGCTAATCGCCAATCTATCGGATTTTGCTTAGGCTAAAGTTACACTAATTTTTATTTTTTGGCAGGCTTCCTCTGAACACCCTGTACATTCTTTTCCCCTCAAGACGTAACACTTGATCCACTTCAGACTGTTCCTCAGAAATCATCTTAATGGATTTCAGGTATAGCTGAAGCTCGAATGGGCAGTAAAAAAATTCAGATAGTACGATGTAAGCAACAGCATGTTCACAAATCAACCTTTTCATATTCTGATTATTCTTGCCGACTGCTAAAAAATGGGAGATAAGTTTTTTATGTGACCATGCAACAGGCAGCTCAACCGCTTCAAATCTTATCGCATCTGTGCCTGTAAATTGATATATTTCCTCCTCTCTAATTTTATTAAAATAGATGTTTTCCCAATAGTAACTGATATCTTCAATCCATTCTTCTGCTTCAATGCCAATATCAGGCACAATGAACATCATCCTGAAGCACAATTTATTGTTTTCTGCCAGATCCCAGAACCCCATATACCCTGAAATCTGAGCAAGTTGCCTGTAGCCCCTGATTGCGTTCATAAAGTCTTTTTTTAGATTGATGAGGGTATGATCGTATAATTTCTGTAGACCATGTATAAGAAATTCAAGGGTAAAAATAAAACTTTTGGCATTTAGACTCATTACATCATTAAAATAATGACAATATTCGTGAAATTTTTTGATAGCTTTATTTTCGTCATTTTTTCGCTTTATAAATTCCTCATGGTTTCTGAACTTTTCAAGAAATTCATCCATATAAGCAATATTTTCGACACTCATATCACTAAACACATCAGGGAAGAAATTCGCAGGCAAAACGTTAAATTGTGTAGGCTTGCTTCTTTCATTCAGAGTGGGACGTAATTGTTCATTCAACCTCACTAACTTCTCATTTTTAATATGTAAATCGAGAACCTCGTAATACAGCTCCACCCGTGATGTCGACTCAAATAAATTGACTTTATATTCCACATTATCAATATGCATCCTACGGGTATTCTTCAGACCAAGATCATTACTAAGAAATTTAAAAGGATAAAACTTATAAGCAGAAACCGGAAAATAGAACTTATTCCATGTGATTAAAAAATAATGTCCTTTCATCTTATCTAGTGATCTTATAAACAGTATCAATTCCAATAAAACTCCTAGATTCAACTCATCCCTGTGTTTCAGAAAACCGCTGCGATTCAGGTCGATGCCAAGGTTGTGAAAAATATTTTTAATTATTTTGTCACTGAAATAAACTAAAGACATTACCACACCTGCATTTCAACTATTTTTAGAGATCAAATTTGTAGATCATATTACCAAAATTATTAGCTTATTATCCAATCTTTGTAAGGTTTGTGATTCATATAATTCAGCCAAATTTTCATTATAGTTAAATTTCGGCTGAGGGCCACGGTTTCACCAAGGTGAACTTTAGCCCAGTGAAATTTGCCCTGTTCCAGCCGCCGGGCTGAGTAGATATCCAGATTTCATTAATACGGATCATGTTGCAAGCGCCTTGAGTAATTCTGCTAAAGCAGATATTTCTGATACTTGCTATTTCAAGCCAATTTCTGCTTTTGAGTGGGGTAAAGTAATTTGAACCGTTAATATGTCAGTAGGAGTAGGATCTAATGGTCCAGAACAGGATAAGGCAATAAATGCAGGTTTATTCGGTAGTGGGGGAACGATCATCCCCTGGCTTAGCATCAATTAAGCGAATCCATTTGGATACAAGATTTGTATTCAATCCATGTTGCAAAGCGACTGAAGCAATTGAAACGTCCGGCGCTTTACAAGCCTGAACGATCTGCTGTTTAAATTGAGCACTGTATGTTCTTCGTTTTTTCGTAAGAGATGCGATGGATGTCTGGTTATTTGTAGTCATAAATTTAAGTCCCCACTTGTTTCTAAGTGGGGACTAAATTAAGGCTTATAGGATGAATTCAGAAGGTGTGTTCAGCGGACGCTTACAAATAAACCAGGTTCACCTCATTTGAATGGCAAGGTAGAGCGTTCTCAAAAGACTGATAAATCTGAGTTCTACGCTACTGTCGATATTAATTCTGAAGATATCCAAGACAAGCTAGCCGAATGGCAGCATGACTATAACTGGATGAGACCACATTCAGCTTTGAAAGGTAAAACACCGATGGAAAGGTACTTTGAATTATGTGAAGAAACCCCTTTCTCTGATGAGGTCCAGAAGCAATACAACCCATCCAATGAACGGATTCAACACGCCAATTACAAGATGGATTTAGAGATCGCTAAATTGAAACGATCTCTATGAATCACACAAGCGTTGGGGAGACGTCCGCATCGTACATTTCCTTGAATGTGGCAACAATATCTCGTGTCGTCATGCCTTTGGTGTATAGGGATAGGATTTGGCTATCCATTTGTGTGATACGGGTTTTCATTTTTAATCAGCTGGGTCTTACCTTTTGCCTCTGTCGCAATACGATTTAGGGCAACACCTTGCTGAGTTAGATATTGAGATACTGCCTGCGCACGACGCAAGGACAATTTTAAATTATATTGTTCATTTGCCTGCTGATTGGTAAATCCATACAGTGTCAAGGTGTAAGCTGGATGTGCTGTTAGGAAGTTCACGATCTGATTGAGCACATTGATGGAATCTTGCGATAAAACTGCCTGATCCAAAGCAAAATGTACAACATCCGGCACAGGTTGATCAGCAACCTGGCTATTTTCAGAGATGACTGTTTTTTGTTGTGGCGACCAAATCGGCCATGTTCCGACCACACCATGACATCCCTGCTCACTGCCATTCAGTTCCTGTAAAGATGGATAACTAATTTTCGGAAGCTGTTGAGGAACATCTGCACTGCAACTAAACGCCCGACTATTTGCCTGATCAATTAAGCGCTGTGCTGATAAAAACAGCTCCCGTGAATGTCGCCAGCCCAACTCACAATGTTCAGCGGCTGCCCAGACCAGCATCACCTCTGCCTGTGCAATCTGAGACTGGGCACAGGAAAAACCTGCATGCTGTTTCAATAATTCAGTATTTGCCCATAAATCCCGACGCATTACACTTGAGGTAGACAGAATCGGTGTGGTTAAACTTAACTGCTTAGCCTGACCTTGCTCTAATGCCACTATAATCATTTCCGCCTGGGCAAGGGCCTCCTTTCGCGCAACCGTTGCACTTTTTTCACTTCCCTCATGGGCTGCATAAGTCAACCATGCGGCTGCTTTGACAGCATGATAACGTTCAATTCCCTGTTCATTCAAAAAAGGAACGAGACGTGTTTGCAAGGCAGCAACCTGTTGATCTTTTGAATTATAAATACCTGACTGGGCTGTAGTATCTGGAGAATCTTGCGCCATAACAGGTGCAGCCAAATGATCAGGATTTTTTGCCCAAACCATCACGCTCCAGCAAACCACAACAGTTGCAGCACCACGATAAAATTGACGCAAGGCAGGTGTGACATATTTCATCTTTATGGTTCTCTTGAAGCGTTCACGGTAGAATTGTTGCGAGAAAACAGGTTCTCATCAAACTTGAATCTAAAGCGTACATATGCGCCCTGAAGAGTTGTGTCACTATCCACCAGATCATCATCTTTATAGCCAGAGAAGTTATAACCACCTGATAACCAGAGGTTTGCAGCCAGCAAATAGCCCACTTCCCCCCCAACCAAAACACGGCGGCCCGAACTCATGTTCGACCATAACACGCCTGTATGAATACCCGCATCCCAACGTTCATTGATGTCATACATTGCCCGACCACTGAGCATATGTGTCATACCACTTGACTCCAAACCAGAGAACGTTGTGTCCACATTTTTAACTGCATATTGGCCTGAAAGGGTAATATCGCGACTTGGATGATAATTCAAGTGATTTGAAAAAATATAGACATGCTTTAAGTATGGATTATTTAAATCTGACTTGTTACTGTCATAGCGGTATTCCACCTTGGTCAGCGCATCAAAACGATTGTGCTCAGTGTCACGGTAGGCAGCCCCCACCTGGAAACGATCAACCAGGCGATCACCACTGTTTTCATTCTTACTATCAGTCAGGCTAACTACATTTTTCGCCAATAAAGTCACGTCATTGGAATATTTGTAGGCAATCCCCAGATTATTCAGGATGGTGTCAGACTGGTCAGCCCAACGTGCTTCAATTCTCGCAACAGCTTTCCAGTTTGGATTGGCCAGATATTCCACACCTAAAGATGCAGCAGTGTTATCGGAATTTTGGTTATCGGTATCTGCTTTTGACAATGACTTCACCTGTTCAAAACTGGTGGTTGCATAGAAGCCTTTTTCCAGTTCCCAACGGTTACGTAAACCGATTGCAGCTTCAGCTTCGCGCGCACTGATGCCATCGCGAACACGATATTCACTAAATGCCGTACCGTTATTGTTATATTTACTGTCCAGACCAAACACTGTGACATTACGACGCTGATTGTTATTTAGGTCATACAGTCCCTGAATACTGGACACCAACTCATGGCGACCATAGGCACGTAGTTTTGAATTAATCTGGTAATTCGCACCCAAGGCAAAATTACGACGCTCAGCTTCGGAAACATCCTGCTCATATTCAGCAAAAACATTTGAACCCTGCCAAGGAAGCTGTGTGGTGATTTTTGTACGTGCGGTTAAACCATGATACGGCGCTGTTTGTGAAGCCCCCAACAGTGCTGGATTCTCAGACTCATCATAATATTTCAGGCCCAGCTCAACTGCCACAATACGGCTGATCGCACGTTCAATACTGGCAGAAACACCCTGATTGACACCACTTTGCAAATCTTCAGTACGGATGGCCTCCAGTTTTGCCAAACCGATCTTACCCAGTTGCGCACGCCCTTTTATACCACTTTCCTTACGTCCAGCGGTGATTGGTGCCGCTGTATTATAAAATTCTCTATCAGCTTGGTTATGATAAACTTTCATTTCCAAGTCTTTATAAGAATAGTTTAATTCAACTCGTGCAGCATTACCCGATAATTTACCAGTTGCATCTGGTGTGGTGTTAATCTGTGTTAAAGAGTTTAAACCGTCATTGATATTTTCAGAACGGGCAAACTCAGCAATCAATTTACCCTTGTCGGCAAATTTCACCACGGTATTGACACTGGCCAACTGGTCCTGCGTTAGTGGATTATTACTCTTCACATAAGAACCACCTACTTTGGCTTTATCTGTGACTTTTACAGAACCAGACACACCACCAACCGTGTATTCATCCCCACCCTGCTCAGATTCCACTGTAATACGTAGATAGACTGGATTCAGGTCAGCATCGACACTTGGTACAGGATCTTTTAAGTAAATGCTGTTGCTAAAGGTATCCACTTCATAATCAGTAAAACGTGCCAAAGTACTACGCGAAATGATCAGGCCTGGATTATCGCGGTCACGGGTCACCACCTCAACTTTTTCACTGTTGGCAAGCACATCATCGGTATTGACATTACCCATGCTATACGGACCTGAAATCCCCATAGCACGCTGTTCATTGGTCACCTGTTGCGTATTGGTCTGCGCAGCAAAGGCCGTGACTTTATAGCGATCTGTTTCGACAGCCCCACGAACACCTGTTAATGAACGGCTATATTGACCTAAAGCCAGGCCCTCATCATTTTCAGTACGTGTGACATAATCACCATACATGGCATAAGAACGGCCTTTATCCACACGCACGTAGAGCTTACTGGTTGTTTGTGCATCAAAACCTTTCGCCGCCGAGTCACCATAAACTGGATAATATTCATCTGGACGAATATCACGGAACAAGCGCTGGTTTTTATCCTTGTCAGAATCATAGGCAAGGGTCAGTAAATATTCACCCTTGACTTTCCCTTTCAGGAACATGGCTGCACGCCCTGTGACATTGCTTTTGCCATTGTCCGATGATGAAATCTCTTGCAGTTCTTCCTCAAACCCATCCTGCGAACCGACATTGCTTAACTGTTTCGGGTCAAATTTCTTAAAGTTAATTGATCCTTCTACCAAACCAACTGCAATGATCGGACGTAAATCAGGTAAGAAACGTATTGGTGTACTGCTATGAAAAATACCACTTTCAACCGACAGCGTTCCTTCACCCGCCTCAATTGGCGCCTTTATTGGCACAACAAGTGTACCGCCCTCAACAAACACCTGAATACCAGGTTGTTTCGGGTCCAGGTCAGTCAACTCAATTTTACCAATCGAGCTGTCGAGCGTAACTGGAGTTCTGGTAGAAACCAATGTGCCATTACGGTCAACAATTTTCATGGTTACATTGAAATAATCACGACCGTTGGCTTGCGGTTGTACTTTGGCTGACTCAAGTAACAGCTTATCCATTTGGTCAGGCACAACCACATTAACCTGTTTGGTATCGCGAATATTGCCCATCATGTCGACTTGACGAACTTCTATACTGTTCTTACCCACAGCAAGATCGACACCGATAAAATCCAGACCTGCAACCTGCAAGTCAGGCAATATTGCACGTTTACCAATGCGTTTCTCAGAAACCTGTGTGCCATTTACCCACAGTTGTAGTTCTGTGCCAGCAGCACCCTTAACCTGAACCGCTGTTTGGGCATAACCAAGAAGTTGCCCATCTTTTAAGTTGATAATTTCGAGCTGATTATTGGCAGCATTTTCCAGCACTGTTTCCAGACTAAGCATTTTCGCCGCTTGCGTGGATTCGGCTGGCACACTCTCAGTTGCTGCCAATGTTTCAGTCAGTGGCAAGGCAACTGAAGAAGCAACGCCAGATTTTTCTGGTTCAAAAGTAACCTCTTTCAGTTCCTTAGCCTGTTCCTTGGAAAAATCAAGGTTACAATTGGCCCTGATTCCCTGTGCCGAGATACAACCACTTGCTGGCTGACCTTTAACATCGGTAATCTTGGAAAAAACTGGATCAATGGTAAGGTCTGAACGTAACACCTGTTCTAAATTGGTGTTGTCCTGTTCAATGCGTTTTTTACGTTCTGCGATTTGTTGCAATAAGGCTTGCGAACATTGTCCTGTACCATTGGCAATTGCAAAATCGGCACGATGTAGTTCACCACGTTTTAAATCCACAAAACGGCTATTTGGATCACCTGCCTGACGATTGCCAATTAACACCAACTCAGAATCAACTGGCAAACTGGTACGGTCAACCTTTAGAACGTGGGTTTTGGCACTGATCCCATAAAAATCATATTTACCTTCACTGTCAGTCACCACATAGCTACCATCTTCAAGGTAAATACGCACACCTGGCACACCGACTTCACCTGCATCCTGTACCCCATTACGGTTACAGTCAGTAAAAATCTTACCAACAATAAAGCCATCAGAGATCATTGCGCCAGGAGTTACTTCTACTTTTGCAGATGCTTCGTTTGATTCGATTCCCTGACCATCTTTTGCCCGAACACGGTTAATGCCATCACCATTCAAGGCATTTGGACCAATATAGACGCGATACTGAACCTTAACTTCCTTACTTGGAGTCAGTGTACCTAAACCAAGTTTCAAATAAGGACCTTTTCCACCTAATGGGTCAGCAACCTTGGTGCCATCGATACGCATAGAACCCTGAACATAGATAAAGCCTCTAGGCAAGGTATCAGTAATCGAAACATCTTTGGAATCCACCGTGCCACGATTGGCAACCGTCACGGTATATTCTTCAAACTCACCGATTTCCGAGTTTTTATTGGTCGCAACCTTTTGTACAAATAACGGCGAGGTTGGTACAGTCAAATCAGGATCAATTGGAATATCAATATTGAGTGCTGGATCACCATTATTTAAGGTGAATTTGCCAGCATAAGACCATTCCAGATCAACAGCCTTATCCGCAGGGAAACTTGGATAAACAGATTTATCACTGACAAAGCTATAACGTGTATTTCCAGGAATTGTGGTTGTATCCACAACAAAACTGTAGGTTCCTGCTTTAACAAGGGGATAAATAAATTTACCCTCGCTATTGGTGATCTGCTTGGCTGGAATTGTAACCAGCTCTCCAGTCTGCTCATCAAGTTTGTATGCAATATTGTCCGCAATTGGCTGACCATTCTGGTCTAATAAAGTGACCGTTGCTCCCGCCACAGGTAAACCTGTCTTGGCATCAAACACTGTGCCATATGGGTCAATAAGCACCTGAGTACTAATATTGGTAAATGTCTGGGTTGAATTACCCTGTGCATCCAGACAGTCCGTCAGGCTAACTTGTACTTGATCGCGTTTGACAGTTTGTAATAATGAATCATAAGCAATACCTTCATCTGCAAATGCGGTTGGTAGCGTGTAATGGAATACGCCTGTATTCGGCCCAGTTTCTACCCCAATGACTTCTTCAAGATCACCTGTCTTGGCTGATTTAATCTTAATTTTCACCTTGTCGGCAGTATAACGGTCTGCATTACAGCTGGCATTTTGCGCTTCAAGATAAAGTGGTTTATTCACACTGCCTGTAGTCAAGACATTTTGGAAATCACCAGATTTATTATTAATCACTGCAAGACCACCTACCACGGTGAAAGCAGGATTAGACAATACCTCTTTTTGGCTATTTGTGGTTGCATACGAAACTTTATAGGTATTTTTAACCGTTGTTTTGGCAATATTACGATTCATTGTAACCGTAAGATCGACTTGTTCAGTTGTATTAGCCTCAATTTGTGGAAAGCCAACCACCAATTGATCAACCTTGCTTAAATCACTTGGCAAGGTCGTTGTATAGTTATTGCCTGTTTGCTTATACAAAACCTTGGCCTGCGTATTTTTTAACTGTGCAGACTTAAATGTTGTATTGGCAGGCAGATCATCAACTAAAAGCACCATTTTCTGTGCCTGACCATCGATCATCACATCCACTGGTTTTGCCGCTTTTTTACCTTGATTGGTTATGGCCAAAGTATAGTTAAGGTCATAGCTGGCATTGGCTGATGGCTCAAAAGTTTTCTGGACAACCTCTTTGGTTGCAACCAGTTGTGGTCCATAGCTGATGGCACTATCTGTAGCCGTTGCTATTACACTATTATCCTCAACAAGTGTTGCTTTTAAAGGTAAATTTAACTGCTGACTTTCAGTCAATGTGGCACTTGCTGTTGCAACGACCCACAAATGAACGCTCTGGCCTACCGCCAAGGCAACATTGGTTGTCAGTTGTTGATCATCGGTGTCGAATTGACCGTTTTTATTGGTATCTACATAAATTTTAACGTTGCTTAGTTCATTTATTGTTAACGCTTCTAGTTGTACATTGACAGGCGCATTACTATTGTTGACTAAGGTATTTGCCCAAATAACACGGGTACTTGGTTCAATTTCCTGAACTGGTGGAGTAGTTAAAGCAATTGCGTAAAGAGCAGAAACATTGATTTCTACGGTATTTGAAACTGATTGTTGGGATTTACCATCGGGTGCAACATAAGTTGCATAGGCGATATTTTGGATAGAGCTACCCACTTCAGGCATATTCGCTGCATAACCGTACTGCGCTGACAATATTGATACTGTCAACGTTGATAACATGAATGTCATGTTATGGAATGCGTTAGATTGCTTCTGTTGTAGCACAGCGCTTACCCTTCAACTAAATAGTCTAAAAAATTCAAAAATTTATTTGAGATGAACACCTGCCTAGGCAAATGTTCACATCTCTAATTATTTGTTTTCATTTCAAGTGAATGAATAAAGCTTATGGTGTAAGTGGATTCACTTTAATCACAAACTCTAATGTCGCACTTGCATTTGGTGCTAAAGGCGACTGTTCTGCTGAAACAGTACCTGTATAGCCATCAACATAACTTGCTGTGTTTTGTAATGTTGCGCTTGTTGCAAGTGGAGACACACTTGTGATTGCTTTCAAGGTAGTGTATGACGGCGTATTATCGCTAATCACCACATTCGTTACGGTTGCATTACCTTCATTGGTCGCAACAATACGGTATTTCACACATTCGCCTGGTTTTGCACTAACAGTATTCTGTGTATAAGTTGCACCTGTACCCGTTGTACAATCAACCAGAGCCTGATCCTTAACCAGACGCACCTGACCTTCAGTCACTGTGGTTAAGTCAGTATTAGAAATACTTGCATGTGCAACACCACCCACACTTGTTGGATTAATGGTGAAGATAACTGAGCTTGGTGTTCCAGGGGTTGCATTGCTTGGTGCCTGAACCTTGATGAGTAAGTTCACGGAGGTATTACGTGTAATCGCTCCTGTTACCGCTGCTAAATCATTACCTGTAACCAAGGTATCGCCTGCATCAATGTTACCGTCGTTATTCACATCGATAAACAAGCTTGTTACCCATCCATTACCAGACTGATCGTTGGTCAAGGTAAATGGCAAGCTACCTGTTGTTGCACCTTCATCAATGTTACCTGTATTGGTTAAGGTATGTTTATAAACAACGGTACCACCTGGTGCAACCTGACCAATACGGTCATTTTGCAGGCTTAACTTACGGTCTGCCTGAACTGTAACCTTGTCCACCATCACATCGCTTAAGCCTGTCGCTGGCGAAGAAACCTTGAAGTAAACTTGTTGGTCACCAGCTGGCGCATTGGTAGGAGGCGTTACCACAGCAACAAGTTTAATATTGCTGCCACCATTAATATTACCTGTATTGGTTAATGGTGCGCCTGTTGGGTTGCCACTACCATCAGCCACATAGAATTTGACATCCCAGCCTGCTGGTAATGCGTGTGCAGGATCAATACCTAGATTGAAGTTATCACCTGTTACACCAGAATTATCAATTTGAAGTGGGAAATTCACAGCCTGATTCGGTTTAGTGCTACGAACGTCAATATCTAAACCAGTATCTTTACCAGATGCGCCAGCCACTGAACCAGTAGTATTTGAAGCATCACCATTATGTAAGTCAACTGTTGCAGGCGTTACCTGACTAATTACCAAGTCCAATTTATCTGTCTTGGTTGCATCAGACTTAGGACTTGTGGTTAAAATGGCTTTAATAGCAGATGATGTTGAATAACTTGCAGGTAATGTTACTTTTGCAACAAGGTTATACGTACCACCACTTGGGATAGAGCCTGTTGAAATAAATGGTGTTACACCATCAGCTTGATATAAGGTAACAATACTGCCTGCTGGTAAACCACCTGCCCCATCCGTACCTTTATCAACACTTACTGTAAATTCTTCACTCACATTACCCGTGTTATGAATAACGATTGGTTCACCACCTTGACCAGTGGCGCTAAATTCAGCAACTTCACCCTGCTTGATTGAAGCAATGACAATTTGGTTATCTTTTGCGGTTGCAGAAGTTTTTTCCGCATCTGCGTAAGCATCATTTTGGTTATCATTGATTGTACCTTTTTTGATGCTTAAGATATTTACGTCATTCGGGTTAGACGGCGTATCCCCTTCTGGACCTGATGGACCATCTGGGTCAACATATGCAGTGTTCCTGATCACGCCTGCTGGTGTATTTTGATCTACGCGAACCTTAAAGGTTAATGTACCTGTAGTGTTCGGTGCTAGAGTTGGAATCGTTAAGGTTACAGTACCTTTACCTGATCCTGAAGTGGTTTCAACAAACTTATAACCATCAGCATCAACACCATCAGTTTGTGCCACGCCAGCAAGTTTTGCAGAATTAGCAACATAAGTTAAACCAGCAGGTAACAAGTCCGTAACTGTAACATCAGTTGCTGTTGTGTTACCTGTGTTTTGGTAAACCAACTTATATTCAACTTCACGAGCGGTTGGACTAGCTTGGGTCGCATCAATCGCCGTTACGCTGGCAGATTTAATCACACTAATCACTGCACCGTTGGTAATTTTAACGGTGTCTGTATTTGTTGCTGTGAGTGTATTGTCTAAAGTACTTTGTGCAGTGATGGTTAATTTACCCAAATCACCAGCAGAAAGTGCAGCACCACCTGCACCAGTTGTTGGAGTGGTTGCCTGAACAATTAAGTTCACCGACTCACCTGCTGCCAAGGTAACACTTGTTACAGGAGTCTGGCTATCAGGAACACCATCCTTATTGGCATCAAGATAAACTTTTAAATTACTGAAGTCATATTGGTCACCAGAGGTAACATCCGCCACATTTACCGTGAACGTATCACTACCGTTACCCGTGTTGGTTAAGGTGTGTGATAAAGAAACCTGGTTGTTGGCATTGGCATTTGCTGTTCGGTCAGCAATCAACGTGAAACTTGCAACTGGCAATACTGTGGTGGTCACAATATTTGAAGATACAGTTTTAGTGTTTCCTGTGCTATCAGTATAGCTTGCAGATGCAATGTTACTGATATTTGTACCAGCGGCTGGTGCAGCGGCATGTGCAGATGAAATGAAAGCTGCGCTACCTGCAACCAAAGCAATAGAAGCCGCTAGCTGTGTGAGTTGTAGACGGTTTGACATTATTTTACCCCTTATATGTAAAATGCCAATTAGTTAGTTTTTTCACTATTTACACGTGTTTGAGCAGAAACCGTCACAGACTTTCCAGCAGGAAGTTCCTCAATGGTCCAACGCAATGCACGATAATCTTTCAGTGGTACATTCACCATTTGATTACTCTCTTTGCGTTTTAAAGGCATTGGGGCAAAATGTGTACCATCAGTACTTGCTTCAGCATTTTCTGGCTGAGACTTTGCCAAAAATTGTGTTTCTACAGGTATCGGTAAAGTCGCAGCCAGATTCTTGATTTTTCCAGTGGTGTTATTGGTATAGGTTGCCCGATACTCAATCACATCATTGGGTTTTACCTTGGTCACCAGCTTTGAAGTTGGTTTCCCATCAGTGCCTGCACTGATCAGGAAAGTTTTGAGTTCTACTGAAACGGGCTCTTTTGTCGTTTTAGGCTCAGCGAATACACTTCCAGCCAAAACAAGAACCGCAGTACCAAGCAAACATTTCTTGTACATATTGTTCAAATACGACATTCAATTATTCCTCGTCTTTTTTTATTTTTGAACATTACATTTACCATCCAAAAAAAAGTTAACCATTTTTTATGAAAATATATCAATAATCAACAAATTTATTTGATTTACTTCACACTTTTACAAAAAAAATTACATTACATCAAGCCAAAGCAACTTCCATACCATCTTTCCTCACCGAAGCCCTTTGCATGTTTTTCAACCTACCGATCTGTGATAGGTTCTGTTTACTGACTAACACAAAATCTTAAAGTTCCTGTGGCTGATGGTTTTAGCAAACCTGTTAAAGTCCATTCAAGAACTTCTCCAGAACGTGTTGCATTACAAGTATTTCCACTTGGTGTTAGGCCGCAACTTAGACTGCCAAAATTAGTACCAGTTGGTAAACTATCTTTTACTTTGACATTCTGTAGGTTCTTCACACTATTATTTTTATAGGTGATCTCATACTCCAGATTTTGCTGTTTTGTGGCTTCGTTATTCACTAAAAAGCCTAAAGAATCAGATGGAGTTGAAGAACAGCTGGTTACTGCACGTACTTTTTTTGTCAGTGTTAATCCTGCACTGCCAATAAGTGTCACATCCTGACGTTGTTGGGTTTTCTGGTCTGTGAGGTTTAATGCACTCACAGCATAGCTTGCCTGTAGCGTTCCAATATGCTGTGCACCAGCAAAAATATTGGTCGGTGCAAATACACGTTGTACAAGACAGATATCAGTGTTTGGTTGCAACAACACAGTACCTGAGGCTGTTGGATCAAACACTGTTTCACCTGTATCAACGGTACCGTTACAGTTGGTGTCTTGGTAAACCAATGCCTGCCAAGGTTGATCATTGTTTGAGTTTGATTGGGTTTGTTCCAACTTTGTTACCCAAACAGGGGCCTGGGTACTTAAACGGTGTGGATAATCAGTCACTTCACCTGCGGTAATGGTATGTTGTCCATCTTCTGTTAGAAGTACATTGAGTTTAACATCGGCAAAGTTATTGTTTGGATAGCTGGTCGCACTTGTGTTTGCTACCGTTATACTATCGGCACTGACAGAAATATATTCAGGTAAATTCTGCTGAACAATACAAAATGATGATGGTAATAAGCTTTGTTCAATTGAGAAAGTATAATCACCATTTGCACTTGTCACTGTTGAAGCTAATTGTGTAGTACTACAGTTATTCAAACGAATTGTACTATTTGCAATCCCAACTTCACCTGCATCTTGTATGCCATTATATGCTTTACTCACATCTAATGTTGTTCCGCTATTATCAACAAATACTCGTCCAGTAATATCAACGTAAATAAGCTTAGTATTTGTAAAAGTACAGGTAATATCGGCGCCTTCTTTTATGCGAACAGCGGGAATCGTCACAATATTATTTACACGCGTCCAAAAAGTACCTGTATTACCTGTTACACCGCTATTTGCATCTACACAGCTGACACCTGATAAGACATATCCTGCTAAAGCACTTTCTGTAAAAGAAACATCTGTATTCAATGTTTGCGCCCAAAGCTGTTGTGCAGAGGTTGCTGTGGTTCCTGCTGTGACTGTAGTTACAGAATCCGTGGTAACTGCTGTTGTATTATTTACAAGATTGCTAAGATTAATATAGTTAAACGTACCCGTCCCATTCACAGAGTTTTTAGCAATTTTAATTTTTGCACCATCTATAATGTGAATACTGACAGGAACACCTGTACCTGTGACTGTGTCATAGTTTGCAGTCGAACAATTCCCACTTAAAGACAAACCAATTGGTCCATAACCCCCCGGAGGTAGCTCACTTCCGGCAGAATAGGTGTTACGGTTAACAATACGATAGCTAATACGGTGATAACCAGCACTAAGAGTAGTTGCTGTTGATATTACGCCTCCAGGTACATAACCATCTACAAGCGTTACAGCAACACCATCAACCATGATATAAGCACCATCATCCACACCAACGCTTGTATTTCCAACACAAAAAGTGACTGCTTGTGACGTTGGAATGTATACGCCCGTTGTAAACTCCCATGCTCTACGGTTATCCCCAATGTCAGGAACACTAATGTTATTTAGTTGAACTGTTGCATTTGCATCCGAACTCATGTTGGTAATAATTCTTTGAATCATTGCAGAAGCAGTTGTACTTGATGCTCCATAAGTTGAATCACTCGTACCATTATTACCAGAAACTAAGTATCCACCTGTTGGGCTGGCTTGGTTCAATGGCCATGCACTCAAGATTGGTGTGCCTTCATCAGCAAAATCACCGACTTTTGCAGTTCCCCCAGTTCCTTCATAACCCACCCAAAATGCACCATTAGGTCTGTATTCATTTTGCTGATTAGTTCCCCATACTTTATAGAGTGTCTCTCCTACACCACTACCTGGGTTAAACTCATCACTATAAGCTTTAACTGTTGCCTGTTGTGCAGTTCCTAGTACCGCATTACTCATCGTGGCGTAAGTAACCAATAATTGCTTCGTTGCACCATTTGCCATACTACTACCAAGGTCACAATTCCAGTTATTGCCACTTTGTAGACAGGCTGAACCACCTATCACACTTACAGAACTGACGTTAACTCCTGTTTGTGGTGCTGCAACATAGGTTGCTTTTGGATTGGTTGCACTATCTGGCCCTTCATTTTTAATATTGATGGTTTGTGTACCAACTCGTCCTCGTACAATCGTTGGTAAATCAGAAGTAATTGTAAAACGAGCTTCTTTGATAACTGGGTCTGGTGTAATTGCTGTTGGGTTAACGATCACGGCATTAACAGAACTACTCACTGGCGTATTTGATGAGGTTGACTCTATCGTTGCTGTATTGGTTAACGTACCTGCTGCGGTTGCTGTACCCTGAATCGTGATTATACAGGTTGCTGTTGTTGCACCTGTAAACAGTCCCGAAACTTTCCAGCCTGCGGTATTATCGCCTGTTAATGTAGGAGTACAGGAAGTAGTAACAGGGCTTGAACCTCCTGTACCTTGTGTCGTAGCTGGTGTTCCGACAATAGAAACATTTTTTAAACTGACTGGGAGTGTGTCATTAAAAGGTAAATTTACAACTGTCCCACCCAATGTTGCACCTGATGGCGTATTATTGGTAATAGTTAATTGATATTGCATCAATGAATTAACAGGAACATTATCCAATTGTGTCCGTACGAATGTTCCTGTGTTGCCTACACGTTGAGCTTTAACTAGAGCGATGTCGCTATCAACGTCCATACTTGAGATACCAAAAAAGAATGAATCAGCGGCGCTATCTATCCAGGTACCTCTACCATCACCTCGTATATACATATCAAAAACTAAAGTTGTAATTCCTTTACCTTTAATATAAATACTACCGCTTGCTCCACCTTGATCACTTGTTGCACCCTTTGTAGATGCATTATTCGTAATATCATTACCAATCACTGATAATTCTTTACTACCAGCTAAGCGACTAAGCACTGGTAGTGAACTTAAATTACTACTAACCAATGTAAATTCTGCACTATAACCTAAACCGCCTACAACAGCCCCCCCCATCCCTGCTGCCTGCAATATAGGATTAGTTACAGGTCTATTAAAATTAACCTGAACCCTACCAACATAAACTCTGTTTGTAGTCGATACATTCAATGCTGCAAAACCTGTAGCCTTGATAAACATTGCTACGCCATAATTGGCAGTAGTATCAGATGAACTGCTGCCTGCTCTAATACCACCATTGGTACTATAACACCCAGAGCCATTTGTACATCCAGTTGGAGCGTTTTGTAATGAGGCAGCGAACATATTATCTCGCCCACTGCCAATCGATACTAAGGGTTGAATTACATTGGTTGCTTCTACTGTTGCAGCTGTGCCCGCACCACCTATCATTAAATTAGGTCTATTAGTACCAATAGATCCTTGATAAGACGCCGAATTAAAAGCGGAATTGGTTATCGTATATGTAGCAGTAGTAAGCGGCGCATAATCAACATAATTGTTATCACTTGGATTGTTGGCATTTAACTTAAATGTTGTTACAACTGGCCCTGCTGTTGGACCCTGCCCAGACCCTGAGCCTGAAAAAATCTCAATCGTTGGCGGTGCAGCCAATACATTTTGGCTACACATCAAACAACTTAAGATAAACAAAACCAAAGTATATATATAACTAACTTTATGATTCATCATGCTGTAATTAGAGGTATTCTTTTTCATTTTTTGCTTACTGACCCACATAGCGCACCCCGAAATTAAATTCATAACTTTGGTTTGCAGCCACACTATTTAATGTTCCTGAAACCGCGCCAGCATTACCAACTGTAGGAGCCGTCATACTACTACATGATGTGCAGATAGGCGATTGAGATAAAACTGTATAGGCAGGCGTCATGTCTCTAAAGGTAAATGCAGTACTCATAGCAGTAGCACTTGTATTGGTTAAAATCACCTTATACAAAACACATTGACCTTGGCCATTTGCTTGTTTACCGATATTGAGACTATTTGTTGTATAGGACTCATCAGCTGTGCCATTACAATCAAAATCACGTGCTTGCAACTTACTCAACTTCAATTGTCTCTGATTCACTGTAGTTACATCAGTAATTGATGCCAAAACTTGACCATTGGCATTATTCGTTAAATTAATCGTGGTGGTATTCGCTTGGGCAATATTATTTGCTACAAGATTTTTAACCTGAAGCAATAATTTGACTTGTGTATGTGCTGCTAATTTTCCACCTGGCAAGTCAGCTAAACTTCTCATCACCAAATCCCCAGCATCAAAAACACCATTTCCATTTACGTCATAGAAAAGAGTGCTGTTAAACTCAACCTGATCGTTATTCGAAAGAAAACTATAGTTACCTGTATAATCAACATCAGTATTATTGGTTAAAAGATGACTATAAATGACGGTGCCTAATGGCGAGACTTGTCCACGAAAATTTGGCGTGAATTCTACTTTAGCTACAGAATTGACACTTTGAATAGTAATCGCATCCATAATAATATCTTGGCTCGGATTACTACTATTATTACCACTTACAAAACTTGTAGAAAGAGCGCGGAAATAGATCGGTGTAGTTACACTACTGTTCAATTGATCCACTTCAACAACAGCACAGATTAACTGACTCTCACCATTATTCAGATAGATGGTTTTACCTGTTTCGCTACCCATGACATTACAGTTTGAACCATTTCCAGAAACATAAAAACGAACACGGTTCACGCCATTAGGCAAAGTTAAGCTTGTAAAATTACTCGTCGAGTTCGCACTAAGTAAATATTCAGTTCCAATACCAGTATGGCTCACTTTTAATGGAAATATTGCTTGCCCACCCGCAACAGGATTGGTACTTGTTGCGGCAATCACGGTTTTCCACGGATTACCAGCATTATTAACATTCCCATTACCCAAACCATTGTTTTCAGGACTATTCGTCAAATCAACTAAACGTGCTACCGTTGTGGCAAGTAAATTACCCTGATCTTTAATCAAACTCGTTTTGCTAATATCACCTAAAGACTGAGCTTGAGGTGAAACTTCGAATGTCGTATCAGTCGTTACAGCATAACTACTAGGTAAACGTACTTTAACAACGATTGGTAAATTTACGCCTGCGGATAATAAACCTGTATCAGGAATACCATCTCCATTGCTATCTAATAAAGGGGTTACGCCATCTGCACGATAAAATTCAATTTGGCTACCTGTCGGAAATGTACTGTTAGTTAAAGTGAGGTTAAAACGATCTGTGGTATTCCCTATATTCCAGACATAGTTGGTAAATTTAAGTTCACCACCCTGGGGAACCGCACTGGCCGTAATGGTATTGGTATTATCACTGACGTTGCTTGCACTACCATTCATTTTGACAGCATAGACTGGAGCAACATTTACAACTGCTGTATTACTTGTGTCTGTCGTTAGCCCTGTTACATTAATGACGTTCTCAATTTTCCCTGCAATGCTTTTATTAATTTTTACATTAAATTCGATATAGCCAATCGTATTCGCTGGAATATTGGTTAGGGTTGCGGTAACAACATTCGAGGTGACACTATAATTAATTCCTGTTGGATCGGCTGTTCCCCCCACTGCATCATATACAGTTACGCCATTCCATTTACCAGTATTTACTTCATAGGTTAAATTGCTTCCTAACGTGTCAGTCAAGGTTGCCGTTGGTACAATTGTGTTTGTTGGATTTTGATAATCCAGACGTATGGTGACCACATCACCATTTGCAGCAGTGATTTGAGAGAATTTTTTACGCACCACCAGAGTTGACTGGTCAGTTACAGTTGCCTTGTCAACATTGCTATTTGTTCCACTCGCGCCATTCGCAGATGTCACCATCAAAGTTAAATTTGCAACTTTTCCTGTGGTAATCGTATTCGGTATGCTTGCTGCAACAATTAGTCCAACTGACCGACCTGCACCCAATGTATAACCTGTAATCGCTGATCCATCGGGAATACCATCATTATTGGCATCCAGATAAACCATCAGGCTACTATTCACAAAATCAAAATCATCACCAGTGGGATTATTGCTTACAGTGAAAGTATATTGATCTGTCTCATTACTGGTGTTGGTTAAGATATGGTTAAAATAAACTGTCTGTCCCGCCACTACTGTTTTGTTATTGGCTGCCACCAAATTTAATGAGTACACAGGCAAAATCGTGGTTTGGACAAGATTTGAACGCGCCACCTGTACAACCGTTGAGCCCTCTTCGCTATATTCACCAACTGCCATGTTACTGATGATCGAGTTGGTTGCAGCCCAGGCCGATTGCTGGACCATCAACACGCACAGCAAGGTCAAGACCCAATTAAACAGTTTTGGGCGGTTATTATTTAGTGTATTGATCATCTTCATGCTCTAATATCCGCTCTGTTTATGGGCTTACCCGAATAGAAAAGTACATGGAAGCCTGACCTTGTGGTGTAAGCGATCCCACACTGCCTGCAATTTGATCGTTATTTACAGCGATTGTGCCTTGACTAATAGATGGTGGTAAACCACTACGTAATTGGCTGTAAGCAGGCACAATATCATTAATCACAATATTACTAGCTGGGGTGGCGCCCTCATTTTTAATGGTTAAACGATAGCTCACACATTGATTTGGTTTTACTTGAAGTGGTGTGCTTCCATAGGTTGCACTGCTTACCGTAGCTAAAGTTAAGGCACAGTTTTCATCTTTCGCCTGCTCTTTGGTCAAACGTAACTGGGTTGGATCTACCGTGGTCAAGTCAGTGTTTTGTAAATCATCCAAGGTCAGCCCCTGAATGGTATTGTTTGCTTTCACCACAATATTCGCCACACTAGACATACCATTGGTTGCCGTTGTTGGTGCCTGGACTTTTAAGAGAAGTTGAATTGAAGCTTGCGGCGCTAAACCACCCGTAACCGTAGATAAGTCATTAATGAGTGGATCAGTTGCATCAATCACGCCATTATTATTGGCATCATGATACAAAGTATAAGTAAAGGTATCATTTGGGTTTTGCGGAATAACACTAAACGTGATCTGGCCTACTGCATTCCCCTCAACCACAGTTCCTGTATTCTTTAAGGTATGTAGATAGACAACTGTGCCACCAATATTGACCCGACCCTGCCGATCATTTGCCAGTGTCATTTGTCTCTGGATAATATCAACTTGGTCCTTAATACTATCCGCCTGTGCATTCATTGGGGATTTTATCGCAAACCAAATAGGAAGATTAGCCAAGTCTGTATTAGTGGGAACAGTGACAACAGCAAAATATTTTTTGGTTGCACCCGCTGCTACATTGCCAGTACTGCTGATTACATTTCCTAGGCTTTGGCAATCATCACTCGTATCATAGAATTTCACTATCCACTGGGCAGGCAAACTGGTACTGATATTATTGACATCAATTTCAGCAACCGAAGCATATAAATTATAGCTATTCGTTACCGTACTCTTATTCTCTACAACCAAAGGAAATACGGCTGTTCCACCCCTAACTGCTGATTTATTTACCCATGCCTGTCCACCAGGTGATGTAACAGCACCTATACCAGTTCCTGAACTATCATTATTGTACAAGTCACTAGAACCTGCGGTATTGGTATTGTTTAATCGATTACTAGTACTATTGGTAATTGCTGTATCTGTAACTGAAGTTGCCTTAACATCAAAATCTAGTATTTCATTAGTCGCTGTAACACAATTGGCAGGGAAATAAACACCAAGCACAATTTTTTTCGATGCGCCTGCTGCCATCGAACCTGTATCAATAATACCGTCAGCATTACTATCTGTCAGTAAAGTACGCCCATCGGACTGGTATAAGCGTGTGACTGCACAACTTGGGACATTTGCACTTTTTGTAATGTTTAAATTATAGCTGTCTGTCGCCTGTCCTGTATTCCAAACATAATTATCAAACTGGATTTCTTTGGCTGCACCAGTAAATGTGTTTGATTTGGTGAGCAAGTCATTCGTTCCTCCATCAGTATTTCCAACAGAAGAGTTATTCAGTATCACCCCTAAGGTTTGCTGAACTGTAAAAATAACGGTATTGGTTGATGTATCTTTTAACAAGGTAGTTGTATTATTTTTATACTGTTTATAGTTAGCAGTGTTATTGATTTTTTCCGCTGCATTTGGATTAACTTTTACCTTAAAACTAAATGTACCTTTGCTTAACGCAGTAATGCCTGTGAGTTTAAATTCCACCTCACCACCCTCATATTTATAGTTCATAACTGACTCAGCAGTACTGCCTGCTTCATTGTCATTATCTACATCTGTTAATGTACTTGCGCCATTATTCCAAATAGCTGTTCCAGCTTGGTAACTTACACTGCTCGGCAAAGTATCACGGACAAATAGTTGACCTAGTGCAGTCCCCGTATTGTTATAGGTAAATGTATAGGTAACTTCTGTGCCTGTTTTACCTGTACTGATATTTTGAGATTTTGTGACCTGAATAACCGCATCATCAACCACTTTTGCAACATCTGAGACAGTGGCAGACACATTACCTGAATCAAGTTGACTGGTTGAAGTTAAAGTAAAGTTTGCAACATGACCTGCGCTAATGCTGTTGACTGGAATACTTCCCACCACAACCACAGCCACAGACTCACCTGCTTCTAAATTCAGAATTGCATTATTGAGTAAATTATTATTGTCATCAGGCTCACCATTTTGATCCCGATCCGCATAAACTGCGATATTTTCTAGATCAAACTGGTCATTTGTAAGTTGATTCAGTGTAATTTTATAGCTATCAGCAATATTTCCCGTATTGGTGAGTACATGAGGAAAATTGAGTTTACTGCCAATAGTTCCGATATTCTGCTGATTGCTTTGCAGGCTCAATGAGTAAATAGGCTGAACTGTGAGGATAACGGGATTGGAGTTGATGACTTGCAAGTTGCCTTGCTCATCATAAAAGTCACCACTCGCTATGTTAGTAATGCTGCTTCCCGCCTTGGGTTGAGCAAAAACCACAGGGCTATAAGTAAAAATAAATAAACTAAGACAGCAGGCAAAAGAAACTCGTGAAATAACACTTCCCTTGAATCGACTTACCATATCCAATAACCCACTAAAATCATAAAAATAAATTCTTGTTGATGATTTTTTAACCAAAATACTACAGAAAGCCAACTTTTCATACAAAAATGTAGCAAGTCTATTGGTTTTTATCAAAAAAACCAACCAACACTCACTTAATTTTAAATCAGAGACCAAAAACACACTATTTATTATTAAATTCCGATTTTAAGTTAAAGTTTAGAAGAATCCTATCACAATAAAAGCAAATATTTTATCTCTTTCAACACAGAAAATGACCTAGATGAATACTGTCAGTTTGAAGCATAAAACAAACATTCACTGCATAAAAATGTCATATCAATCATTAGACCTCCTGCAAAAGTAAAAACTGCCTCAATATAGATTTCTATTTATGGGGTCTTATCTGGAAAAAAGGAAAGGTTTGATGGAAGATTGGGCTAGGTTTTGTTTGATCCTAGACAAAATAATGGACAGCACTTCCGTCTAAAGATAACCTAACTTTAATCTTTGGAGATTCAAGAAATGGCTAAACGTTTTAGTCCTGAATTTAAACAGCAAGCGATTGATTATGCACTTTCAAACTCACACGAGCCTATAGCTGCAATCGCCCAGAAATTAGGTGTGGGTTATTCAACTTTAGACAAATGGATTCGTGAAGCCAATCCAGTGGGTTCAAGCAAACGTCAACTTTCACCAGAACAACAGCGGATCTTGGAATTAGAGAAAGAAGTCAAACAGCTCAAGGAAGCCAATGACATCTTAAAAAAAGCGCATGTGTACTTTCTAACAGATCATGCCTAGAAAAGTACACGGTAATTCAAGATCTAGATATGAATGAAGTCACCGTATCTTCTGCCTGTAAATACCTAGGTGTCAGCACTTCAGGCTATTATGCCTGGCGAAAACGTCAAGCCAATCCAGCACAGAAATATAATGACTTAAAAGCCGTATATTGGCAGCATCATGCACGATTGGGGGCACCTTCATTAGTACATGACATGCATGATTTAGATTACAACATGAGCGAACGTACTATTGGAAGGATGCTAAAAAAGCTTGGTTTACGTAGCAGGATTGCACGTAAATACAAGCATACGACTGATTCAAACCATCGTTTGCCTACAGCACCCAACTTGTTGGATCGTCAATTTACGGTCAATGAACCCAATAAGATCTGGACAACGGATATTAGTGTGCCGCAGCAAGCGGCGTAAGAGATGAGGGTATGGCCCCTCGCTATCGGCTTGCAGGAGCAGGTAGCAAACCACCATAAGCGGCTTGGATCAAAAGTCCCGGTCGTGAGCGTTATGGAAAAGGCGTTGTAAAGGCGTCAGGTAAGAATTAGGAAGGCGAACAACAGTGAACTGCCGTTCAAGTGTCGAAAGTACTCAAATGACATCAAAACCGGGGATGGATGTTGCCCCGCGATTAGTTTGGCCGTTACCTGCTTACGGGCCATTCGGTGTCCGGCGTAGAGGCAGCGCGATCCTAATTCAGGCTCTTATGCTGAACTGTGGGAACCTTCGGTGGCGATGTCAAGCGAAAGGCACAAGCTCAAAAGGCAAGGCCGACAATAGCAATGCGCCACCAAGGGGCGGAGCAGCTCGTAGTAGTGTTGAAGTTACCGTAATAGTAATGGAGCGAAGGGGCTGCATTATCCCGGTCTGCGGTCTTGTCAACTGTACAAGCAGGAGGAACAAGGCTTTATGACCAAACCATTTAACATTCCTAAAGCGTTAATTTGGGAGGCATTCAAAAAAGTCAAAGAGAATGGTGGCGCCTCAGGCGTCGACCATGAATCTATTGAGCAATTCGAAAACCATTTAAAAGGTAACCTGTATAAGCTATGGAATCGACTTTGTTCAGGCAGTTATTTTCCACCGCCAATCAAGGGTGTGCCGATTCCAAAGAAATCAGGTGGCGTACGTATGTTGGGTATTCCGACAGTAGCGGATCGAGTAGCACAGACGGCTGTCAAACTCTTGTTGGAGCCACAGATTGATCCTCTATTTCATCCAAACTCTTATGGCTATCGTCCAGGGCGTTCTGCCCATGATGCGATAGCTATGGTGAGGCGACGAAGTTGGGAGTATGACTGGGTTGTGGAGTTTGATATCAAGGGTCTCTTTGATAACATCGATCATGATCACTGATGCGTGCACTCAAGAAACACTGCGAAATCCCATGGATTCTTCTATACGTAGAACGCTGGTTAAAAGCACCCATGCAAGACATAGATGGCCATCTTTTAGAAAGGAATCGTGGCACACCGCAAGGTGGTGTTGTAAGTCCTTTGTTGGCAAATTTATTTATGCATTATGCTTTTGATATGTGGATTACCAAGAATCTTACGAGTGTAAGATTCTGCCGCTATGCGGATGACGGAGTGATTCATTGCCGGAGTTTATCTCAAGCCAAACTTGTTTTACAAAAGATTGGTGCACGATTTCGTGAATGTGGGCTCGAATTGCATCCAGATAAGACAAAGATTGTTTATTGCCAAGATATTAATCGTCGCAAAGCATATCCCGATGTTCAATTTACTTTTCTCGGATACACGTTTAGGCCCCGTAAGGCTGTAGACAAATATCAAAGGGTTTATGTGAATTTTTCTCCGGCGGTCAGTCGTGATGCACTTAAGGCAATGCGGCAGACTATCCGGAGATGGCATCTACATTTGATGTGTGAGCGTGAATTAACTGATCTATCAGCAATATTTAATCCAATTCTTCTAGGCTGGCAACAATACTATGGTCGTTTCCATAGTTCAGCGATGTCAGTGATTTGGAGACACATGAATGCATATCTTATACGCTGGATGAGGCGTAAGTATAAAAATTTAGCCCGTCATAAAAGACGAGCTAAATATGCCTTAGGGCGGCTTGCACGTGATTTTCCAAATGCCTTTGTGCATTGGAAAATGGGATGTTTACCACCGGTTGGATAATGGGAGCCGGATGAATCGAGAGGTTCACGTCCGGTTCTGCGAGGGGCTAAGGGTGAAATTCCCTTGGTCTACTCACCCCTATATCCGTACTAAGCAAGGTTGGCTGTATTTGTGTGTGATGCTGGATCTATTCAGCCGTCGTATCGTCGGTTGGCAAATCAGCCATCGAATAGACCGTCAATTGGTGTGTGATGCGTTTCATTATGCAATGGCTCGTCAGGGGTATCCAATGGGTGTCATGGTGCATTCGGACCAAGGCTCACAGTACTGTAGTCGTGATTTTAGGACGCTATTATTGACGAATAACTGCGTTCAAAGTATGTCACGCAGGGGAAACTGTTGGGATAATGCAGTGACCGAAAGCTTCTTTCATACATTGAAAGGTCATGTGGTCCATGGCAGTGTGTTTGCCACTCGAAAAGAAGCGAATACTGTCTTGTTTGACTATATTGAGATTTATTACAATCGGGTCAGAAGGCATTCCGCAAACGGCTAGTTAAGCCCAGAAGCCTTTGAACAGAAATATTTTAAGAATTTAGAGGGATTTGTTGTCCACGATACTGTCTAGGATCAATTCAGCCAAATTTTCATTAGATATATTTTACAGGTACAGCTTAAAACAAACTTTTAGAACAAGATTTCTTTCAATATATCAGGCTGAGTTCGGAGCTCATGAATGATGGTTTCGGCAATGTATCCACCACTGTAAGGCATCTTATACCCAAACTTTTCCATCTCTTTAGAAGGATATTTTGCTTTCAGTATCTGATTAAGATTGTTAAGTTCGAGCTGTAATTTTTCTATTTTTTTCCCAATTGATGCTGGCTTTCTTCGCACGCCATCTGACTGAGCTTTAGCATACAACTGCTTACTCTCCTGCTCTAATTCACTGAGCATTTTTTGCTTAAGCACAAGTTCAGACTGAAGCCATTCAATATCGTAAACCTCAAAAGCTTTGACTAGATCATCAAGCACAAAATTAACTGCTTGATTCAAATTATCCCATTTGCCACGACGCACAATCTGCTCTCTTAAAGTGCGATATAAAATTTCCCGTCTTGGATATAAATGCTTGTCGTAACGAGCTTTGACTGCAATAATTGCCTTTGCACTTTTGGCAAGTGTACGGTTCTGAATAAACTCCACCCCACCAAGCATTTGCACATAAGCAATTAAAATATCTGAATATTGCCTTTGGAAAATTTTGGCAGGCAAGTTATTCACCTCAGGTCTTAATGTATTTATCTGCATTAAAAGCTGTGCAATCTGGAATGGCTTGAAAGAGATTGAAACCACATCCCCCATCATTTCTAAATGAAAAGCTGACTGCTCACTCAATTGAAAATCATTCTGCTGCATTCTTTTTATGATTTTTTCTTTTTGATCAATATATGATTGATTCTCCGTTTCTATTAATTCATTATTCAATTCACACTCATAGTAGTAACAAAAGTTTAACCATATATCCTGCTCAAGCTGCTCTAACCTTGATAATTTTTTATCAATCATAATTCATTAAAATACAGATAATTACATAGCATAATACTACTATATTTTTAAAAGCTAGTACCAATCTACTTTTACAATTTTTTAAATTTTATAGTTACCCCATCAATGAACTGATCTAATAGTTTTAACATTATAGGTTGATCTCCAGCCAATATTTAAGGTTAAAAAATTAGTTCTTTTATCTAATTGCGATAATCACAAAAGGATCAAAGATATGGGCTACTTAACATCTAAAGAAATTCGCCACAAACTCAAAAATTGCTCTGCATCGACTTTATGGCGTTACCAACAACCTAATCAAAAAATGTTCGAGCAACCAATGCCTCAACCTATTAAGAAATGCGCTGGCTCTACTAGCCTTTGGGATGAAGAAACGTTTAACGAATGGCTAATCAAATATTTCAATAACAACCAAATGAGTAATCTGTCTAGCTAGACAGATTACTTAATTTTTTCCACCATTTTTTATAAGCCTTCGACATCTCTTTTTGATAATCATAATAGTCATATGTCCCCTGTTCCCCAGGCATCACATGACCAACCATCAGTTCCGCAACATCCCTACTTGTAAACGCACTGAAATTTGTCCTTGCTGTACGCCGTAAATCATGCATAGACCAATGATCCATTTCAATTTTATAATTCTTCCTTGCAAATTGCATGAAGTTATAAGGGGTATCTGTTGGCCCACTACGCCCCATTGGCTCTTTGCCATTTTCATGTGGGAAAATGTATTCAGAATTACTCAAATCCATTGCAGACTGAAGCCACGGTTTGATCTCATCAATAATAGGTCGAACAATGTCCCCTTTACTTTCTCCTGTCTTATGATTTTCATACGGTACTGTCCATGTATTTTTACTAAAATCAAAATCTGATTTCCGTGCAAGCCTCAACTCACTATATCGATTACCATAAAACAAACATAACTTGAGAAATAAAACATTCCTTAATGATGTTCTAGACTCATCACAAATTTTAAAAATTAAAGACAACTCATCATCTTGTAATACTCGAACAGTTTTATTTTTCTTAATATTTAAGTCACGCTTTCCAGTGATATGTCTTATGGGATTTTGCTCAATTAATTTTCGATTAATCCCCCAATCCAAACACTGCTTTGTATTCGTAAGAATGCGATCAGTTATCGATGGCGACTGTTTAAATTGCTCTTCTAGTAAATCTAACCACATATGTAATGTGATTTGCTCAGCAGGTATGCTACCTAACTTTGGGAAAACATAAAGTTCAAATGATCTCAAATATTGATCTGCATTCTTTTTATTAGGAATACTATATTTCGCATGCCACTCACGAAATAGCGCTTCAAAAGTTATAGCCTCTGTGATCTTGTGAAGCTCTACTTTTTTATGAATACGCGGGTCATGTCCCTTTTCTAAAATTGCTTTCATTTTCTGCAATTCAATACGAGCTTCTTTAAGACTCATATTTGGATAGGTTCCCAAGTCTAAACGAGCTTGCTTATCGTTATATCGAAAACGCATCTGAAAAGTGAGTTTTCCTTTTTGAGAAACACGAACGCTCAATCCATCTTGATCAGACTCCGTATGTATAGCTGAACGTTCACGATCTAGATTCTTCTTAAGCCACGTATCTGTTAAAGGCATTTTACTCCACCTGTGTACATATTTTTTTCAAATAGAAAATTCTAGAAAATGTGTACACACATATGTACACAAACATACTGACTAGACTTGAAATCTATTGAATGGGGTTGAAAGATATACCAGATAAAGAATATCAATATTTTTATATTTTTACAGCACTTACAATGCTTTTATTATCATATTTGAAATAGGTTGAATGGGCTTGAATAGATATCAAACATTTGGGTGGGAAATAATTGCAAAAGTACGTCGTGCGTTTACTTCACGCGCAAGTTGTTCTTTAAACATGAAAGATGTCTTCAATCTAAATTCAGCAGGCCATCAAACGTACGTCCGGCACAAGACTGAAATGTGGGAATTCGAAATTGTCGCAATTGTAGCAGATTTGGCAGCTAATTTAATGCTTGTTGATATCTTCTAGGTTATCCACAGAAGAATCCATCCATAAGGTATTGCATGCGCACTACAATGAATGAACTGTCTGAAAATCGGCTGTTGTCACTTGAGAGATTAACTGCGCCACAGGCATAGGTCTGCCCAGCAAATAACCTTGTAGCTGATGACAGCCGAGTCGAATTAGAATGTCGGCCTGTAACTGAGTTTCAACGCCTTCTGCTGTCACATACAACCCGAGTTTTGTCGCCAGATGAATAATACTGTCCAAAATGACCTCTTCTTTGGAACCGTTAGTCAAATGAATAATAAATCCACGGTCAATCTTTAATTCATCTACTGGCAAATCTTTTAAGTACAGAAAACTCGAATGGCCTGTACCAAAGTCGTCAATCGCAATTCGGATTCCCAATGCACGAAGTTGCTCAAAGGTCGAAATACTCAAGTCGATATGCCGCATCGCGGTTGACTCGGTAATCTCGATCGTCAGGTGATTGGGCCGGATGCGATATTTTTTGATCAAGTCTTCTAGCGTCTTGACCAGATGTTTATTTTCAAACTGAATGGCCGATAAATTGACTGCAATTGGATATAACGCTGTTCCTTGTGTTTCCCACTCTTGAATTTGCTTACAGGCTTGCTCGAGTGCCCAGTAACCCATCGGAACAATCAAGCCAGTTTTTTCAGCACCATCGATAAACATATGCGGGCTAAGCAATCCAAAACTAGGATGCTGCCATCGAATCAATGCTTCAACACCACAAATTTTAAGCGTGGTGTCATATTTGGGCTGATAGAACAACACAAATTGTTTTTCTTCAACAGCCTTATACAGGTCATTAATTAACTTGGATTGACTGCGTGTTTCATTTTGCTCACTCGAATAGTTAAAAATCGAATAGGTATTCCGGCCTTGATCTTTGGCCATGACCATGGCGATATCGGCATTAATGAGCAAATCTTGCATGTTGTGACCATGTTCGGGATAAATCGCAATCCCAATACTGCCCGAGATATTAATTTCTTTACTGGTGATCTGGTAGGTTTCTTGCAAATGCTTGAGAACATCTTCTGCGATTTTTGCAACTTGGCGGGTTGTTTTATTTTCGATAATCAGTAGGAACTCATCACCTCCAATCCTGAGCAACTTCCCGTTTTCATCGAGCTGCTCTTGAATGCGATTGGCCACCTGAATCAGTAATTGATCACCCACATGGTGGCCAAATGCATCATTGATCGAATTAAAGCGATCTAGATCCAGATATAAAAATGCAATTTTTTCATGTTGCTGGTGCGGGTCTGCAAATCTGTCTTTAACATAGTCCATCAAAAACAAACGATTGGGCAATTTAGTTAAATTATCATGTACAGCTAAATTGGCCAGTTCGCGGTTGAGTTTAAGCAATGCCTTATTACGCTCTTCAAGACGCAACTCCAACACGGCCACGCAATAACCCGCCATCAATACCAAACTGGTAATAAAAATAATCGTAAATAACAGCAAGTCATGACTGGTCTGATTCAGCGCAATGCCGCTAGTCAAATCTTTATCGATAAACATCGTGGCAGTCATGCCGGTATAATGCAAACCGACAATCGCAAGTGCCAAGGTGGTTGCGGCAGCAAGTTGCAGGTACACTTTATTTTTTTGCGCGTTTTTATATTTAAAGATCAATAAAAAGGCAAGTCCTGACCCGCTAATCGCGATCAATACCGAAAACACCACCAATAACGGATCATAGTCGATGGTGTAATGTTCGAGTATCAGTCCCATCATGCCAGTATAATGCATGCCGGAAATGCCCAAGCCCATAAGCACCGAACCAATCACCAGTCGTGCAATCGGCAAGGTTTCACGAGTAATCAACCAGATTGCAAAGGTCGATGCCACAAAAGCAATCAGGTAAGAAACCAGCGTTAAACTCGGATCAAAATAATATGGCTTGGGTAAATGGCAAGCCAGCATACCGACAAAATGCATGGCCCAGATCGCAAGACCAAGGACCAGACCACAGCCCAGCATAATGATCTTTTCATAAGGTAAATAACGTTTTTTAAAAATTAATTGTTGCAAAGAGATTGCGACAAAGCAGATTATCACCGCCAGAACAATAGAACCGATGACAATGGTACTGTCGTAATCAACATGTTCCATAAAGGACTTCCATGATTATTTATTAAACTGCTTGCTGTTTTTAGAGTGTTAGGCAACAACAACGCATCATTATTATTGTTAATCCGACCCACACGATTACTTATGATTCTAACATTAAAGCGCTTCTTTACTATTCGTAAATCCACCTTTTTTTATTTTAAAAATCAATGAAATAAAACACGTTATTTAATTATTATTATGAATCAATTCACATTATCTAATTAAAAAGGTAAAAAAAATCCCGTCTCAAGACGGGATTTTTTTACCAAAAAGAAAAATTAGTTTTTCTCTTTGTCTACGATTTTGTTGGCTTGAATCCACGGCATCATTGCACGTAATTTCGCACCTGTTACTTCAATACCGTGTGCGGCATTTTGACGGCGACGTGCAGTCATAGAAGGATAGTTCAACGCACCTTCCTGAATGAACATTTTCGCGTATTCGCCAGATTGAATACGTTTAAGTGCATTACGCATCGCTTCGCGAGACTGTTCGTTGATCACTTCAACGCCAGTTACGTATTCGCCATACTCCGCATTGTTTGATACCGAGTAGTTCATGTCCGCAATACCGCCTTCGAACATCAAGTCTACAATTAACTTAAGTTCGTGCAAGCATTCGAAGTATGCCATTTCTGGTGAATAACCCGCTTCAACCAAAGTTTCGAAGCCCATTTTAACCAGTTCAACTGCACCACCACAAAGTACCGCTTGCTCACCGAACAAGTCAGTTTCAGTTTCTTCACGGAATGAAGTTTCGATAATACCGGTACGGCCACCACCAACACCAGAGGCATAAGACAATGCAACGTTACGTGCATTACCTGAAGCATCTTGATGGATTGCGATCAAATCAGGTACACCTGAACCGCGCTGGAATTCAGAACGCACTGTATGGCCTGGTGCTTTTGGTGCAACCATGATCACGTCAAGATCTTTACGTGGAACAACTTGGTTGTAAAGAACAGAGAAACCGTGTGCAAATGCTAAAGTTGCACCTTCTTTGATGTTTGGCTCAATCACATCACGGTAAAGTTGTGACTGGAACTCGTCCGGAGTCAAAATCATCACCAAGTCAGCTTGTTTCACAGCTTCAGGCACTTCTGCAACTTTTAAGCCAGCATTTTCAGCTTTTTTCCAAGATGCTGAATTTGCACGCAGACCAACAGTCACGTCTACACCAGAATCTTTTAGGTTTAGCGCATGCGCGTGACCTTGTGAACCGTAACCAATAATTGCTACTTTTTTGCCTTGGATGATTGATAAGTCACAATCTTTATCGTAAAAAATTTGCATCTGTTTTCTCCGCTAAAATACGTTAATTTGGTTTAAATACTTAATACTTTTTCGCCACGCGCGATACCCGAGACACCTGAGCGAACCACTTCTAAAATGGTATTTTCAGCTAAGGCATCAATAAATCCATCGAGCTTATCTGTCGTCCCTGCGATCTGGATGGTATACGTGGTCGGTGTCACGTCGACAATTGCGGCACGGAAGATATCCGCTGTACGCTTGATTTCCGCACGTGCTGAACCCAAGGCTTTAACCTTGATCAACATCAGCTCACGCTCAATATGTGCGCCTTCTGAAAGATCAACCACTTTGACCACTTCAACCAGCTTATTTAGCTGCTTGGTGATCTGTTCGATTTTGTGATCATCACCATAGGTGGTCAGGGTTAAACGCGATAAGGTCGCATCTTCTGTTGGTGCAACATTCAAGGTTTCAATGTTGTAGCCACGTTGACTAAATAGCCCGACTAGACGTGAAAGCGCACCAGCTTCGTTCTCAACGAGTACCGAAATAATGTGTCTCATTAAATGCGCTCCCCTTTAGAAATCCACATATCACGCATCGACTGACCCGCAACCAACATTGGATAAACGTGCTCAGTACGATCAACCATGACATTGATAAACACACATTTATCATTGATGGCCATGGCCTCTGCAAGCTTAGACTCTAACTCATCGGCATGATCAATCTGAATACCAACATGACCATAGGCGTCCATCAGCTTGGCAAAGTCAGGTAAAGACTCGACATAAGAGCTTGAATGACGGCCTTCATAGTTCATATCCTGCCACTGTTTAACCATCCCGAGGGCACGGTTATTGAGGCACAGAATCTTCACGTTTAAGCCATATTGCTTACAGGTCGAAAGTTCCTGAATACACATCTGGATCGACGCTTCGCCTGTAATACACACCACGTGCTGATCAGGACAAGCCAGTTTGGCGGCCATCGCATACGGCAAGCCAACGCCCATGGTGCCAAGACCACCCGAGTTGATCCACTGACGCGGACGCTTGTACTTGTAATACAGTGCGCCAAACATCTGATGCTGCCCAACGTCTGAGGTGATAATCGCTTCACCATCAGTCGCTTTATAAAGCGCCTCGACCACCTGTTGTGGCTTCATTTCACCGTTTTGCGCGGCTTGATATTTCAATCCGTGAACTTTACGCCACTCATTGATTTGCTCCCACCACTCAGCCATCGCTTCTGGGTTTGGCTTCGACACATTCAGCTGCTTAAGCTGTGTCAGCATTTCCTGAAGAACTGGCTGTACCGCACCCACAATCGGGATATGCGCCATAATGGTTTTTGAGATGGCCGCCGGATCGATATCAATATGAATGACTTTGGCATTTAAACAGAACTTGGCCGGATTATTGGTCACACGGTCATCAAAACGTGCACCAATTGCCAAGATCACATCGGCATTATGCATGGCCATATTGGCTTCATAGGTACCGTGCATGCCAAGCATACCCAAGAATTGCGGATCATCACCCGGAAATGCACCCAAGCCCATCAAGGTATTGGTTACAGGGAAACCCAGCACACGTGCCAGTTCTCGGAGCGATTCAGATGCATTGCCTTGTACCACACCACCACCGGTGTAAATCACCGGACGCTTAGCGGTTAATAGCTCATCTACAGCTTTACGAATTTGACCCGAATGGCCGCGAGAAGGTGGCTGATACGAACGCAGCTTGACCTTTTCTGGGTATTCATAGGCAAATTTTTCAGCAGGATTAGTCACATCTTTTGGAATATCAACCACGACCGGACCAGGACGACCCGATGAAGCGATATAAAATGCTTTTTTAATAATTGCAGGAATTTCACTTGCATGACGGACTTGGAAACTGTGTTTGACGATTGGACGGGAAATTCCCACCATGTCTGTTTCCTGAAACGCATCTTCACCAATAAGATGTGACGCAACCTGTCCCGATAGAATCACCATCGGAATAGAGTCCATATATGCAGTTGCAATTGGAGTTACGGTATTGGTTGCCCCTGGGCCAGACGTGACGAGTACAACACCAGTTTTTCCGGTTACACGCGAATAGGCATCAGCCATATGACCAGCTGCTTGCTCGTGGCGTACCAGATAGTGATTGATTTTGTCTTGTTGAAAGAGCGCATCATAAATATGTAAAACTGCGCCGCCTGGGTATCCAAAAACGTGCTCAACGCCCTCATCCGCGAGTGCGCGAACGAGCATTTCACCACCAGATAAAAGTTCCAACGTGATTCACCCTAGTCTTTATCACTATTTATGGGAGGCACAAATAGTGTTCATTCATTTACTGTCTGCATTGTTATAGCACACATAGTTCCAAGTTTTTGCTGCAATAGGAAAAATTTCTGAGCTCACAACCGTTTGAGTTGTTACAGCATCGTAGAAGAACTGTTGGGATAAACAGCACTTGGACAAAATCATTTTCTCGGCTAGAGAAAATGTCCATTGCAAACCATGTCATTTAGTCGAAGGGTGATCGAATAAATGCATATAAAACTAAAGCAAGCATTTTTTATGTTTCGTCCTACAAAGTCAAGTTTTAAAGTACATTTTTTGGCATTAATTTAAACCTGAATAGTTTTTAAACAGTTTTCGCAATCATCTCCTGCACAGGATTTATTTTCGCTCTCGATCAAATATGCTATTAATACTCGATATGATGCATGGTCGAGTGCGCTGAAATGCAAAAAATAAAACAAAATCACCTTTCAATCATGATGTCCCTAGTGCTACTTAGCAGCGTTGCTTTTACGACTAACACGCTTTACGCCCAAAGCTATTATAAGTGGATCGATGCTCAAGGTTCGACCCACTACACCAAAATGCCACCGCCCAAAGGTGCAAGAAAGCAAGGCAAAGTAGATACGTACAGCTCAACATCCAGCACCTCTGCTGCTACATCAAGCCCTACGACACCGCCAACACCTACTACAAATACAGCCACATCATCACTTGGGAGTAATTCAAGCCCTGCCAGTACGCCAGCCACCGCACCTGCTATCTCTAGCGAATCATCAAAGCGCGACATCGCTGATCGCAGCAACCCCACCATGAAAACACCGGCTCGCACAGCGTCAAGCAGCACTTTTTAAACGAGGCCTGTTCAATTATTTTCAGATCGCTTTGCAAGTTTTTACGCATCTGCCTGAAAATACCTGCCCACATGATTCACTTCTTTATGGGTTTTGCGCTATGCTGTGCAGCAATATTTTTTAACTTCATTTTGTTGTTGCCAATACATTTATGACTACCGCACACATTGACGCCGAATATCAAGCTAATGCGATCGAATCTCAGGTTCAAAACGACTGGGAAAACCGCAAAGCATTTAAAGTCGCAGACACTGTTGAAGGAAAACATCGTTATATCCTGTCGATGTTTCCATATCCAAGTGGCAAACTGCATATGGGTCACGTGCGTAACTACACCATTGGCGACGTGATCAGCCGTTTTTATCGCCTCAAAGGTGAAACAGTACTGCAACCTATGGGCTGGGATGCATTTGGTCTTCCTGCCGAAAATGCAGCTATTGCACATCAAGTCGCACCGGCAAAATGGACGTTTGAAAATATTGCCTACATGCGCGACCAACTGAAAAAACTCGGTTTATCGATTGACTGGGACCGCGAATTTGCCACCTGTACACCAGAATACTATCACTGGGAACAGTGGCTCTTTGTGCAGTTGTATAAAAAAGGCCTGATTTATCGCAAGCTCTCTACCGTCAACTGGGATCCGGTAGACCAAACCGTTTTGGCCAATGAGCAGGTTGAAAATGGTCGTGGTTGGCGCTCGGGCGCTTTGGTTGAAAAGCGCGATATTCCGATGTATTACTTCCGCATCACCGATTATGCACAAGAACTGTTAGATGATTTAGATACGCTCAAAGATGGCTGGCCGCAACAGGTCTTGACCATGCAGCGTAACTGGATTGGTCGCTCAACGGGCATGGACATCACGTTCCCATCGGCTAACCCAGAAATTTATGCCGATGCTTTAACAGTTTATACCACACGTGCCGATACGCTGATGGGTGTGACCTATGTAGCGGTTGCCGCAGAGCATCCAATGGCGCTTAAAGCAGCCGAGAATAACCCTGAATTGGCGGCATTTATTGAAGAATGCCGTATGGGCTCGGTTGCCGAAGCCGATTTGGCCACCGCTGAAAAGAAAGGCATGTCGACTGGTTTATCGGTTAAGCATCCGGTCACAGGTGAAACCCTTCCTGTTTGGATTGCCAACTATGTGTTGATGTCGTATGGCTCTGGTGCTGTGATGGCTGTGCCTGCTCACGACGAGCGTGATTTCGAGTTTGCCAATAAGTTCAATCTACCGATCAAGCAAGTGATTGATGCCAAAGGCGCAGATGATGCTGAGTATTCGGTAAACACGTGGCAAGAATGGTACGGCTCTAAAGATGGAATTCTGGTCAACTCTGGTGAGTTTGATGGATTGCAATTCCAAGCAGCATTTGATGCATTCCTTGCAAAATTAGAACCACAAGGTTTAGCAAATTCGAAAGTTCAGTTCCGTTTACGTGACTGGGGTGTATCACGCCAGCGCTACTGGGGCTGTCCAATTCCAATGATCAACTGCGATAGCTGTGGTCAGGTTCCGGTTCCAGAAGAGCAGTTACCTGTGGTATTACCGACCGACGTTGTTCCAGACGGATCGGGTAATCCACTCAACAAAATGCCTGAGTTTTACGAAACGACTTGCCCATCGTGTGGTGGTCATGCGCGCCGTGAAACCGATACTCTCGATACTTTTGTTGAGTCATCTTGGTATTATGCACGCTATGCCTCTCCTGACTTTACCGGCGGAATGGTCAAACCAGAAGCAGCGCAAAGCTGGTTACCGGTCAATCAATACATTGGTGGCGTAGAACACGCGATTTTGCATTTGTTATATGCGCGCTTCTTCCACAAACTCATGCGTGATGAAGGCGTGGTTCAAGGCGATGAGCCGTTTACCAATCTACTGACTCAAGGCATGGTGCTGGCCGATACATTCTATCGCGAAAGCGAAAGTGGCAAAAAAACTTGGTTCAACCCTGCCGATATCTTGCTTGAACGCGATGAAAAAGGCCGTATTGTCTCTGCCAAATACAGTGGCGACGGGCAAGAAGTGGTGATTGGCGGACAAGAAAAAATGTCTAAGTCCAAAAATAATGGCATTGATCCACAAGCGATTATTGATCAATACGGCGCAGATACTGCACGCGTGTTTATGATGTTTGCTGCCCCACCTGATCAATCACTCGAATGGTCAGATGCAGGCGTAGAAGGTTCTAACCGTTTCTTAAAGCGTGTTTGGCGCCTTGCGACTGGATTTTTGGAAAAAGGCTATGCGCAGGCACCAATTGCTGGCGAGCTATCTAAAGATGCACAAGACTTGCGCCGTAAAACGCATGAAACCATTCAAAAAGTGGGCGATGATATTGAGCGCCGTCATGCATTTAATACCGCCATTGCAGCCTTGATGGAATTACTCAATGCCACCAGCAAATTTGAAGTTCAAACTGCTGACGATGCTGCTGTTGCGCGTGAAGCCATTGAAACCTTGCTGACCTTGCTGGCACCATTTGCACCGCACTTGAGTCAGACCTTACTGGCAGAATTCGGCATCGATTTAATTGCAGCACAATTCCCAACGGTGGATGAGTCTGCATTGACACGAAATACACAAACCATCGTTGTACAAGTCAATGGTAAACTTCGTGGTAAGTTGGAAGTGTCGGTCGAAATTTCTAAAGATGAGCTGTTGGCACAAGCCAAAGCGTTACCGGAAATTCAGCAATTTTTAACAGGTCCAACCAAAAAAGAAATTGTGGTGCCAAACAAACTGGTTAACCTAGTGGTTTAATTCTAACAAGCGTCAAGAGGAACAAGCATGCACTTAGTTCAACGTTTAGCAGCAGTTGTTTTAACTTTAGGTCTAAGTGCAGGCTTGGTCGGCTGTGGATTTCATTTGAAAGGAATGAATCCATCTGCCAGTCCGATGGCTTACACTAAAATTCAGTTGGCTTTACCAGCCAATACTGAGGAGCTAGAAAAGCAGTTGAGTGTTTATCTCACTGCGTCTGGCGCACAAATCAGTCAGGCCAATGATGCCTATGTGCTTCGTGTACTCGATTACACCCCGCGCAGACAGCTTCTGAACGGTAAACTCACTGAGGTGCTGCTGCGTTTGACTGTGACTTTCCAAATTGAAGATCGTCAAGGTCATGCGCTGACAGAACCAAGAACCATTACCGCAACACGTAACTATCAATACGATGTGGCAACGGTCAACACCGACAACCAGCAAGAGATTTATCTGAACCATATCATTGTCGATGATGTGGCACAGCAAATTGCTCGTCAGATTTCAAACAATCGTTTACCTCAGGTCACTGCTCAGCCTTAAGGCTGTGTCATTCATATGAAACTGGATTACTTACAAGCACTTAAGCGGGTCGACGAAGCCCGTGGTGCTTGGATTGTTCACGGTCAGGAGCCTTTGCTTGAGCAAAATCTACTTGATGCCTTTCGTAAGAGCTGGCAGGCGCAAGAGATCGAGCGGCAGCGTTATGACATTGGCAGCGTGAGTGACTGGAAAAACGTGTTTAATGGTTTAAATAGCCTATCGCTTTTTTCGCAGCAACTGGCAATTGAAGTGCATGGCAACATCAAGCCCGATGCCAACGGTATCAAGCAACTCAAAAGTTACTTGCAGCACAATGAGCATAATCTGCTACTGGTGGTATTGCCTAAACAGGATGCCTCAAGTCTAAAGTCGTCTTTTTTTCAAACGGTTGAAGCCAATGGCGTGATTGCGCATTTGAGCGCACAGTATCCACAAGATCGTCAGCGCATTCTGGCAAAAGAAGCAGAAAAAATTGGGATACAACTGGATCAGGATGCTTGGACATGGCTGATGCAGCACCACGAGCATAATCTGCTTGCGGCTAAAAACAGTCTCATGCGCGTAAGCGATACCTTCCCCGACCATCAACTGATTCAAATTGAACAGTTGTATGCCTGCCTGCAAGATCAATCACGTTATACCACCTACGATTTAAGTGACGCCATGTTACGTGGCAATCTGGCGCAGTCAGTCAAAATCTTTCAATATCTGATTGGTGCGGGAGAACCCCATAGTCTGATTTTGTGGACATTAAGCAAAGAAATGCGTCTGCTGATGCAACTCTTTGAGCAACCGCAAAATGCCTTACAACTGGGGATCTGGAAAACCAAAGTATCGGATTATCAGCAGGCACTGCGTCGCTTAAATCCGCAGTGTTTTTTAAACTGGCCTGCCTTATTGTTACGTATCGACAGTGCCATTAAAGGCATGTCGGATGAAAACCCCGAGCACTTGATTTTACAGGCGCTGGCCGAATTATGTGGTGCTTCGCTGTTTGCCCAACCAGCCTGATGAATGTATTTGATTGAACTAAATTAATAAAAATATTCACGTTTTATTCTCATTTCACTTCTATACTAGCGCCAGTCCTTCTTACTTTGCCTGTATCGCTATGCCTAAAATAAAACCATCTAGACTTGTGATTATTGCCATTGGTATTGTGCTGATTGCCCTTTTGGCTTGGTTCTTTTTGAAACCTAAGCAACAGCAACCGCAGTACATCACCGAAACAGCAAACTACGGTAATCTTGAAAATACGGTACTGGCAACCGGTACACTGGATGCCACCAAACTGATTAGTGTCGGTGCACAGGTATCTGGTCAGGTGAAGAAGATGTACGTTCAGTTGGGCGATGAAGTGAAACAAGGGCAACTGATTGCGCAAATCGATTCGACCACGCAGGAAAACAGTTTAAAAACCGCAGATGCCAATATTCGTAATTTAGAAGCTCAGCGTTTACAACAAGAAGCCAATCTGAATGAGGCACAGTTGGCATATCGTCGTCAGCAACAAATGTTTGCACAAGATGCCACGTCTAAAGCCGAACTTGAATCTGCCGAAGCCAGCTACAAAACGGCTCAAGCTCAGATTAAAGCGATTAATGCGCAAATTGAATCGGCTAAAGTGACGCGTTCGACGGCACAAACCAATATCGGTTATACCCGCATTGTGGCGCCGACCGATGGAACGGTAGTGGCCATTGTGACGGAAGAAGGTCAGACGGTAAACGCCAACCAGTCAGCTCCAACGATTGTGAAAATTGCAAAATTACAGAACATGACGATTAAAGCCCAAGTCAGCGAAGCCGATATCATGAAAGTGGAAAAAGGCCAGCAGGTGTATTTCACAACTTTAGGCGATGACAAAAAGCGCTATGCAACACTACGTCAGATTGAACCGGCACCAGACTCAATTTCTAGTGAATCCACTTCATCTAGTAACTCATCTAGTTCAAGCAGTAGCACCGCAATTTATTATAACGCCCTGTTTGATGTACCCAATGAAGATGGCAAATTACGTATTGATATGACAGCTCAGGTCTATATTGTTTTAGATTCGGTCAATCATGCCTTACTGGTCCCGTCTTCTGCCTTATCGACACGTTCAGCAAATGGTCAGGGTCAATCGAATCGTAATAAAAATGCTGCTGCATCTTCGGCGACAGCCAGCCATAAAAAAGACAAAACTGATGCACCTAAACTCGAACGCCTGAACTTAACCGCAGAGCAAAAGCAGGCAGTCGAAGCAGGAAAAGCCACGCTTAGTGTGGTGCGTGTATTAAATGCAGATGGCACGGTGCAGCCAAAACAAGTATTGATTGGTATTAACAACCGAGTCAGTGCACAGGTCTTGGCAGGGCTTAAAGCAGGTGATCAGGTGGTGATTGCTGACAGTGCAGATACCTCAGCTGCTAACGCCAATAGTGGTAATCGTCGTCGTGGACCAATGGGATTCTAAGCATGACCAAACAAGCTTTGCTTGAAGTCAGCAATCTGGTACGAGAGTTCCCTGCTGGCGATAGCACCATACAAATTTTAAAAAATATTGATCTGACGATTTACGAAGGCGAACTGGTGGCAATTGTCGGCCAGTCCGGTTCGGGTAAATCGACCCTCATGAATATTTTGGGCTGTTTGGATCGACCGACCAGCGGCAGCTATAAAGTGAGTGGGCAAGAAACCGGACAACTTGAACCCGATGATCTGGCCAAGCTCCGCCGTGAATATTTCGGATTTATCTTTCAGCGTTATCATTTGCTCGGAGATTTATCTGCAGAAGGCAATGTGGAAGTTCCAGCAGTTTATGCAGGCGTTAATCCAGCCGAACGTAAACAGCGTGCAACAGCACTGTTGACCGAGTTGGGACTGGGCAGTAAAACCCAGAATCGTCCAAGTCAACTGTCGGGTGGTCAACAACAACGTGTCTCGATTGCCCGTGCGCTGATGAACGGCGGCGATGTAATTTTAGCCGATGAACCTACCGGTGCTCTCGATTCGCATAGCGGTGTCGAGGTGATGCGGATTTTGCGTGAGCTCAATGCAGCAGGTCATACCGTTATTATTGTCACGCACGATATGCAAGTGGCCAAAAATGCCACCCGAATTATTGAGATCAGTGATGGCGAGATTATTGCTGACCGCGCCAATACTCCTGAGTCCGCCGCTACACAAAAAGCTGAACCAGATCCTGATGCTGCACCCGCCCTTGCGCACAAGCAGAGTAAAAGTCAAAGTGTGTCATCTTGGCGATCATTTTTAGATCGCTTGTCTGAAGCATTTCAGATGGCGCTGATTTCGATGAATGCACACCGCATGCGCACCTTTCTGACCATGCTCGGGATTATTATCGGTATTGCATCTGTGGTCACTGTGGTCGCGCTCGGAAACGGCTCACAGAAGCAGATTCTGGAAAATATCAGCAGTCTGGGTACCAATACCATTACGGTCTTTCAAGGTCGTGGCTTTGGTGACAACTCCAAAACCGCCAACTTTAAAACGCTGGTTCCAACAGATGCCGATGCCTTGGCAACTCAACCTTATGTTACAGCAGTCTCGCCGATGGTGAGTAGCTCCAAAACCATTCGTTATCAAGAGAATGAAGCTACCGCCACCATCAATGGTGTAGGAAATGACTTTTTTGGCGTGCGTGGCTTAACCTTTAAAGATGGGCAAAGTTTTGATGCAGTCAGCGTGCGGGATCGCTCGCAAGATGTGGTAATTGATACCAATACCCAAAAGCAGTTTTTTGCAGATGGAACCAACCCGATTGGGCAAGTGATTTTACTGGGTAGCGTACCGGCTCGAATTATCGGCATTATCGAGCCGCAGAGCAGCGCAATGGGTTCAGATGATAGCCTGAACGTCTATATGCCCTACACCACTGTGATGAGCCGTATGCTGGGTCAGTCGAATGTGCGTAGCATTATCGTTCGTATTAATGATCAGTATTCCACCAGTGCTGCTGAAAATGCCATTGTGAACTTGCTTACCTTGCGACACGGTCAGCAAGATATTTTCACCATGAACAGTGACAGTATCCGTCAGACCATTGAAAAAACCACCAGCACCATGACGCTTTTGGTGTCTGCCATTGCCGTCATTTCACTGGTTGTTGGGGGAATTGGGGTTATGAATATCATGTTGGTTTCTGTGACAGAGCGAACTCAAGAAATTGGGGTACGCATGGCGGTTGGTGCGCGTCAAAGCGATATTTTGCAGCAATTTTTAATTGAAGCCATTCTGGTATGTTTAATCGGTGGTGTGCTTGGCGTATTACTGTCCTTAGGATTAGGTCAACTTATCAACAAAGTTGCCGCCGGGAATTTTGCAGTGGCGTATTCAACCACCTCGATTGTTGCGGCTTTTGTTTGCTCAACCCTGATTGGTGTGGTCTTTGGTTTCTTACCCGCCAGAAATGCTGCTCAGCTCGATCCTGTTGCGGCCTTGTCTAGAGAATAAGAGGAGCTCTCATGCCATCATCTAAACTTACTATGCTGTGTGCCATGCTCGTTGCCTCCTCGACGTTGGTCGGTTGTGCTGCAGTGGTGAAAACGCCCTATCATGTACCCGCTGTACAAACACCTTCGAGCTTTCAATACGACAAGACCCAAGCCACATCAAATTATGCCAATTATGCCGACCGCTGGTGGACGTTGTTTGGCGATACACAGCTCAATCAACTGGTCGATCAGGTGATTGCCAAAAATACTGATTTGGCTGTGGCAGGTATTACACTTCGGCAGGCTCGATTAAAAGCTGGCTTGGCTGCAGATCAGCAAGGCCCACGCGTTAATTCAAGTGTTTCGACCAGTCAGAATATTGACGTAAACTCGGGTGATAGAAGTTCAAATGGCCTCTCGCTCAATGCCGGGGTAAGTTATGAGCTGGATTTATTTGGTAAATTGGCGCGTCAGACCGAAGCAGCCAAATGGGAAGCATTGGCCACAGCGCAAGATTTACAGGCGACTGCACAAACCCTGATTGGCACCACCACGAAGCTCTATTGGCAACTGGCTTACTTAAATGAAAGCTTAAGTACCGCACAACAAAGCTTGGCCACCTCTGAAAAACTATATAGCTTGGTGAATACCCAATACCAAGCAGGTGCTGTTTCCGGGCTGGATTTAACACAAGCCGAACAATCGGTCCAAAGTCAAAAAGCCAACTTAAGCCAGATCCAGCAAAGCTTGGTAGAAACCCGCACAGCGTTGGCTGTACTGTTACACATTCCTGTACAGCAGTTAAATATCCAAGAACCACAGCGCTCGCCTCAGGTCAATTTACCGCAAATTCAAGCGGGATTGCCGGCCAGCATTTTGTCACGACGTCCGGATTTACGTGCAGCTGAGTTGAGATTACGCGAAACCTTGGCAACTAAAGATGCTACCGTGGCCAGTTATTATCCATCGATCAGTCTAACGGGAAGTTTAGGTTCAAGCAGCACATCACTCACAGAACTGATTAGAAACCCAGTGTTGGCGCTTGGTGCGAATTTGAGTTTGCCTTTTTTGCAATATAACGACATGAAAAAGAATATTGCCATTAGTCAACTCGATTATGAAAAAGCCATTATTCAGTATCGTCAGACCTTGTATCAGGCTTTTGCCGATGTTGAAAATGCACTTTCTGCCCGCACCGAGTTGAATCAGCAAGTTCAATTTCAGCAACGAAATCTCGAACTGGCAGAGAAAGCAGAACGCCTGACCGATGTGCGCTATCGTAATGGCGCGATTGCGCTTAAAAATGTACTAGATCAGCAGCAAACAACGCGAACTGCGCGCTTAAGTTTGGTCAATACCAAACAAAGCCAGTACAATGCCTATGTCACGCTCATGCAGGCATTGGGTGGCTCTCCAATTCAATAATGGATCTATAAAAAAGCCACTACGGTGGCTTACTTTTCTTGAACAAAATAATTTTCTGGATAATGATCTTTTCCTTTGAGATTTTTTCGATATTTCATAACACTCATCAGAACACGATCATCAGTTAAAAATTATTATAAAAATTCTGCTTTTTAGGAGTACCAGAACCTGGTCTTTCAAATATTTTTTCTGATAATGATAAAAAATCCCATGTGAATTATGATAATTGAAGTAAGTTTAAGAACATATATTTCAACTATTTTAGCTACATGCTAAATATGAGTTTAATATAAAAATTGTTAAAATCTTTTAAACTATTTATGGCAATACTTCAAATTATAATCACTTAACATAAAATCTCTGTTCAAGCACCTACACCTAACTTAAAATTTATACAATATGTGTAACGTTATGACTTATAAAAAGATGATGAAACAAAATCTTGTA
>NZ_JVOR01000132.1:0-58475 GCF_001054715.1 Acinetobacter sp. 243_ASPC
TGAACTGACCCCATAAAGTTGGACAGTTTTTCAGGCGGTTAAACAGGATTGAGTTCTGTATTCAACTGGACTCAATCCACCCAATTTCATCTTAATTCGTTCGTTATTGTAGTAATAAATATATTCATCAATACTACATTTTAACTGGTCAATATTGTCAAACTGCTGCAAATAAAATAGTTCAGATTTTAATAATCCGAAGAAGTTTTCTATTACAGCATTATCTAAGCAATTGCCTTTGCGCGACATGCTTTGTTCTATGCCAGTTTGTTTAAGTCTGTTTTGATAGCTCCTCATTTGATATTGCCAACCTTGATCAGAATGCAGTATCGGTGAGTCTTTTGAACCCAATCTCATACAAGCCATATCAACCATTTTTGCTATCATTTTCTGGTTAGGTATTTCAGTGGATTGCCATGCAATCACTTCACCATTAAACAAATCCAATATCGGGGAAAGATATAACTTTTTGCCATGAACATTAAATTCAGTAACATCCGTGACCCATTTTTGATTGGGTTTGGTAGCGTTAAATTTTCTATCAAGCAAGTTGGGCGCTGTTTTCCCATAAGCACCTTTATATGATTGATATTTCTTGCATCTAATTAATGCTGTTAGCTTCAATTGCCGCATTAATCGTTGTACGGTTTTGTGGTTAATAGCGTAACCATAACGCTTTAACTGGCAGGTAATTCTACGATAGCCATAACGTCCTTTATGGTGTTGGTAGATCATCTGAATATGTTGTTTTATTTGCTCGTATTTATCGGGCCTTTGTAACGCCTTGCTCCAGTAATAAAAAGTGCTGCGAGCTAATTTCATGATGCTCAGCAGACTATCTAGACGATATTGTTGCCTTAATTCAACGATGATTAGCGTTTTTTGCTGTTGGGTGACTGTTGCTGAATCAAGGCATGCAACTTTTTTAAACAGGCATTCTCAGCACGTAAATAATCTAACTCACGTTGCATTTCTTCAGGACTGAGAGTTGAGGAGCTTTTATTAGTAGGTAGTGACTTTGTTATTGTTAGCTTCATTGCAAATGGTCTCCCTCTTTTTTTGGGTATTAGGGCTTGCAAACCACCTTCATCATAACATCGCTCCCATAAACTGACAGAAGATACAGCATGGATATTAAAATGCGCAGCAGTTTCACGCATAGATAAACCATGTTCGCGCATATATAAAATCACAGATTCTTTAAATTCTGGCGTGAAATTTACTTGTGGTGATTCTAATCCTGAAACACCGTACTTTTTATATGCAGCAACCCAAACGCGAACAGCAGAATGGTTTGTCCCAAACCTTTTGGCTGTAGCTTTTTGTCCTCCCTGTCCAGATAGAAAATATTCTACGACAGAGAGTTTAAATTCTAACGTATACCGTCCCATGTGAATGCACCTCATCAGTTGGAGTTTTATGTCCAATTTTTGGGGTGCAGTTCATGCGGGTGGTTTTTTTTATTTAAACTTATGATATTTTTGTATATAAAAACTTTCGACTCACTTAAGTTTATTTAAAATATAAATAATTAGGGCGTAAAATATGTCTAAATTTGGACAAATCAGAAATTATAATCAAGAGCGTGGGTTTGGGTTTATTTCTGTTGGGGAAGCTGGAAAAGATATTTTCTTTCACATAAAAGATTTCCCGAAAGGAATCATTCCTCAAGTCGGAGAGCAACTGAAATTTGAAATTGTGCAAGATGGTAATAAAATAAAAGCGGTCAATATTGTACGTCTGGATTATCCTTCTGAACACGATGTTTACAAGCAGCCAGAGAGATTCTCAGCGCCATCAATTCGCAGAAATTCAAATTATAGAGATAAATCTAGCTCTAAACCGAATTCAACATTTTCTACGTTATTAAAGATACTCTGTCTTGCAATATTTGCTTATTTTGCAGGTGGATATATTCAAAATTTATTACATCGTCAAAAGCTTTCCAATCAAGAAGTTAATCAACAAACATTGAGGGATGCTAATCGCTATGCAGTTTCAAGTGAAACACAGAATTTTAAATGTGATGGTCGAATCCATTGTTCACAAATGAATTCTAAAGCTGAGGCAGATTGGTTTGTAAAAAACTGTCCAGGGACTAAAATGGATGGAGATAGCGATGGTGATGCCTGTGAAAATGATAGCCGATGGTAAATATTTGAGTTTCGATATTCAAATAAAAAAGCGACCATTCAGGTCGCTTTTTTATATGCTTAACTTTAAGCTATTGCTTCTGGTGCATTGCGCCATAAGCTTTCTAGGTCGTAAAATTTACGAGCAGTTGGCAACATCACATGTACCACGACATAACCTAGATCGATTAAGATCCACTCGGCGTCGCGTTCGCCTTCGATTCCGATCGGGCGATAGCCTGCTTTACGTGCTTCGTCTGCAACGTTGTCTGCAAGGGCTTTAACATGACGGGTAGAGGTACCACTGGCAATCACAATGGCGTCTGCAACATTGCTGATGTTACGAACGTCAATTTCTAAAATATCTTTTGCTTTTACATCGGTGAGCGCATCATGTACGACTTTTAGGCAGCCTTGTACATTCTGCGACGTAGAATTCATGGCGAGATCGTGAGAATTAGAAGCGCTGGGCGATGGTTCTAAATTCATAAAGGGTATAGTTTCCTGACAATTACTCATTGTTTAATATAGCGTCTTTACGCCCGAATTTCAATTTTTCCTATCGGTTGAGTTTGAAAAAAATTGTTTAAAAAACTGTCAATTCAAACTAAGTGTTTACATCATCAGAGAAATATTTTGATTTCCAGTCAAAAGAGTCGCTTGATGATGCGCGTGGCCGATATTCTGCGCCAATAAAACCCGAATAATGACTACTTTGTAGCCAAGCAAATATCTGCTCAAAATTGAGCTGACCTGTGTCGGGTTGGTGGCGACCGGGACAATCAGCAAACTGAATATGTCCGATGTCGTGAATGTTTTCTTTGAGTTCTTCTAATACATCTTCGCCCATCATGGCGATATGATAACAATCGTATTGTAGCTTGAGTGCAGGGTGATGAACCGCTTCAAGCATCTCTTGAGCCTGTGCAGTGTTTTGAATTAAGAAGCGTGGCATATCGGTACCATTGATCATTTCAATCAAGGGTTGAATATGATGTGTGCTTAACAGGTTGCAGGCAAGTTTAAGATTGCTTGCCAAAGTATTCAGGCAAGGCAATAGATCGTAGTCGTGTGGCTGCTTACCTGCCAAAATATTCACGCGTGGCACATCTAATGCGGTGGCATAATCAATCGCTAACTGCAAAGCCTGCGCAAAAGCCTGCTCTTGGCCGGGTACACCCGCCAGACCATTTCCACCTTGCATTAAATCGCCAGCAGGTACATTGATCAGACATAAATCGAGTTGGTGATCATGCAACTGTGTCTGAATTTGCTCAATAGACAGCTCATACGGAAACTGAATTTCGATGTGCTGAAAGCCATGTTGGCGCGCCAGCGCAAAGCGTTCAATTAAAGGTACTTCCGTAAAGATCATGGATAAATTAACAGCCAACTGACTCATCATGAATGTCCTTTTCTGTTAGTGATTTACATCATCTACATGTTTGATCATAGTGGCTAAATCTTGCTGTGCATAGCCATTTTCTTGGTGTGCTTGTAACTGGCTCAAGGCTTGTACCGCAACTGGAATATGCAGGTTACAGCGCTGTGCCAGCAGCACCGCATTGTTTAAGTCTTTGGCAAGGGTTTGGACTTTCCATTGCACCGGCTCAAAAACCTGCTTGGCCATGCGCGGTGTCAAAATCTGAAATGGCTTGGAGTCTGCAAATCCGTTCGCCAGCGCGGGTGCCAGCAAAGTGGTATCTACACCAGCTCGACCAGCCAGTGCTACAGCCTCAGCAATCAGAGCGCTGTTGGCCGCGACAATGAGTTGATTGCAAATTTTGGTTGCTTGCCCAGTTCCGACATCTCCCATACGCGTCACACGTTGTGACAAGATGTTATAGAGTAGATTCAAGTCTTGAATTACAGCAGGATCACCACCGGCAAAGATCACCAAGGTGCCTTGTTCAGCGCCGGCTGTCCCGCCCGAAACAGGTGAGTCAATCCAGATCACTTTATGCTGTGCGGCCTGTTTGGCCAGTTGGTGAGTCGCCTCAACCGACAAGCTTGAAAAATCGACAATTACTTGCTCGGCTTTCAAATAGGGCTGTATTTGAGCAAAGACATCATGCATGGCGGCATCGTCCGCAACACAGGTTAAAATGAGGGGGTAATTGCCCAGATCTTCAAATTTAAGCAATGCTGCGCCCATATCCAGCAATGCATCGCATGCACTTTGAGTTCGATTCCATACCGCGACTTGAAAGCCGGCCTGAATCAGTCGGGTCGCCATTCGGCTACCCATAAGTCCCATGCCTACAAATGCAACGGGCGTGTGAAGATCAAAGCGCATACATCAGTCCTTGTTTATTTATATTGTCGAGGCAGAAATTCCACCTCTGGGTGTTTGTCTTTTTGCCGAGCAAGGCGGCTGTTCTTACCCAATAATAACTTTAATTGCCAAAGTTTCTCTAGCCGTAATGCACGATGAGGCGCATGTTCCATGGCATTTAAAACTGACTTGGCTGCGGCCACGGCATCTGGAGAGCGCTGTAGAAATTCAACAGCTAAATGCTCTGCGGCTTGGTGTGGCTCCTCTGCAAGATGAGTAACCAATCCGACGGTTTTTGCATATTGAGCGTCGAAAATGCGTGCGCTTAAAGTGAGTTCTTTGGCCAGATCTGGCCCGACCAGTCCTTTTAGTGAGCGTGTAAGCCCCATGTCGGGAACCAGTCCCCAACGGCTTTCCATGATCGAGAGCTGGGTATCTGGATGCGCAATGCGAATATCGGCAGCCAGAGCCAGTTGCATACCAGCACCAAAACAATAACCTTCGAGCACCGCAATCACTGGAATAGGCAAGCGTTGCCAAATTAAAAAAGCTTTTTGAAACAGACTTTCGCCCGGTTTGATCAGCTCCCACGCGGCATAGGCTCGATTTTTAGTGTTATTTAAATCACTTAAATCAATCCCTGCACTAAAAACCTGCGCTTCACCTTTTAAAATTACACAGCGAATATGACGATCTTTTTCTATGGTTTTGGCCGTCACAATCAACTCACGTAGCAAAGCAAAGCTCATGGCATTGCGTTTTTCTGGTCGGTTTAAGCGCACCTCTGCAATACCATTTTGTATGCTGAGTTTGATCAGTTCCATGTTTGAGCACTCGTGTTCATTTAAATTGTTATTCAGCTCAGCATAGCATGTGCTTCAAAATTAACACGAACACATCAGTCACACGGTTTGGGCTAATCACGTTCAGACAATATATGCTTGGCCGCACCCTCAACTTCACGAATACTTAAGTTGAGTGCTTCAAACCGTATCTGGGTTTCCTGAATAAACGCAGCATCTGCCTTGCGGCGTTCTTTACGTAAAGTCGAGACAAACTGTTCAAATTCGCCGGCTACCTGTTGCAGTTTCGGGGTTCCCACATAGCGCGTCGCACCATATAAACGATGCAAAACATGTTCAAGCTGTGGAAAATCCTCCAGCTCAATCAGTTGCTCCATTTCGTTCAATTCAGTATCAAAACTATCGACCAGCATTTTTAGGAGATCGAAGGCCAAATCTTCTTTATTGGCTGCAAGCTGTAAACTTTGCTGCCAGTCTAAAATCGAAGGGTCGAGTGCATCGATCAAAATCTGATGTTCATTTGCTGCGGGGCTATCAAAATCGGCTTTGCTCCACTGATTCAAAATGTGAATGATCTGTTCCATCTGAATCGGTTTGGTCACGTAGTCATCCATGCCGACTTTTAACAGCTTTTGCTTTTCATCAGCCAGTGCATGCGCGGTCAATGCAATAATCGGTAGGCGCATGTTGTTATCTAGTGTCGATTCAAGTGAGCGGATGGCACGCGTGGTGTCGATGCCCGACATAACCGGCATTTGAATATCCATAAATACCAAATCAAACGGCTTTTCTTTTTGTTCGATGCGCTGTTCGATAATATTTAAAGCTTCCTGACCGCTAAGTGCTTTGGTGGTGGTGACATTCAGCTCGCTCAGCAACGCCTCAAGCACAATCAGGTTAGGTAGATGATCGTCGACCGCCAATACATGCAGGCCCCGGCCATTAAACTGTTCGGGTTGATGCTCAAAAATCGGCTGGTTACTCAGAAGCTGAACCAGTGCGCTTCGACTCAGCGGCTGATATAACGGTCGTGCACGATAGTCATTGAGCATATTTGGCTCAAGTGCCATCTGGTAGCCATACACCGCTAAATTACCGGTATAGCGCTGACGAATCTCTTTGAGCAGCGCTTGGGTATCGCCACTATGATCGACAATCAGCCAAGTATTTTCTTTTGAGCTCAAATGATTCAGACGGCTAAAGAGTTCCAAAATCGAAGTGATTTCGGTGTGATTGACGCGATAGTTTTCGAGATAATGCCGCAAAATATTAGCTGTGGCTGGATGGGCAAGATACGACACCACATGCAGTTGAGGAAATTGCGGGTACTCTGGAATAATATCGTCTTCGGTTTTAAATTGTGCAGTAAACCAGAATGTTGAGCCTTTTTCGGTTGGTGCACGTTCTTGGTTGTCTTCAAAACCAATATGACCGTGCATGAGTTGCACCAGCTGTTTGGAAATGGCAAGTCCAAGTCCTGTACCGCCAAACTGACGTGTTACCGATGCATCGCCTTGTGAGAACGACTCAAACAGTTTCTTGCGGTCGGTACCACTTAAACCAATGCCACTGTCCTGCACACTAAAATGCAGCAGACACTGACCAATATCATCGTGTTCCATTCGAACCCGAACGATAATTTCACCATCTGGGGTAAATTTGATCGCATTGGAAATCAGATTGGTTAAAATCTGTTTGACGCGTAGCGCATCTCCATTCACGATTTCAGGAATGTTGTCGCCATAATAAAAGGCCATATCAATATGCTTTTGTGCCGCCAGCGGCGAAAGCATATCCATCACATCAAAAATAGCTTCTTCTAAATTAAATGCCGCCGTTTCAAGTTCAAGTTTACCGGCATCGATTTTTGAGAAGTCGAGTACATCGTTAATCAGCGCCAGTAAATGCGCCGATGATTTACGGATGGTCTGCAAGTACAAACGTTGCTCATTACTTAAGCTTTGCTGACGCAACAACAAATGGATAAAACCATCGATACTATTGAGTGGAGTACGCAGCTCATGGCTGATATTGGCCAGAAAAACCGATTTGGCCTGATTGGCTGAAATGGCCTGATCACGTGCTTGACGATAGGTAATATTTTGCACTTCAAGAGTATCGAGTGTGCGACGCAAATCGTCTTCGGTTTGCTCGGTATGTTCTTTTAGCTCTAAGAAACTAAAGTGTAAGCGCTTGACCACATTGGCAATATCACGCTGTAGCAAGCGCAGCTCGCCAGTACTGTTAATTACCATATGCTGATCGAGCGTATCGGCATTGAGGCGTTGCAATTGCATCCGAATCTCGTACATCGGCGCAATCCAGCGCCGTGAGTAAAAGTTCAGACACAGCAGCAATAATAATAAGGTGATCAAGGCCGTGACAATCAATACGATGAAAACCCGATAATGGGCAATCTGTAGCGGTTGATTGTCCATTTCCACCACCAGCCACATCGGTCGATTATTGCTGGATTGAATGCGCTGGCCGTAAATATTGTTGTGGTTATGGCTGATGGGGCCAAAAAAGATCATATCTGGAATTTTGGGCCAAAAGCGCGTATCGCGATAGCCGATGCTTAACGAGACTTGGCCTTTTTGATCGATAATCGCGGCACGTTTCAGGTAGCGTTCGTTATACATGCTTTGCATGATCCGAAGTGCCTGATCGTACTGGTCGGGACGTAATTCTACCAGTCTGAGTAAATTGCTGGCGGTATGTTCATAGCGTGTTAATAAGGCAGCGGCAGTATGACGCTGCTGAGATTGGGCGGCTGCACCAGTTTCATTGAGGACCAATACGGTTCCCACCGCGGCCAACACTAAAATTGGAACAAAAATTAACGCGATTAATTGACCATAGGCATGGTTTAACTGTAAGCGTTTGGATAACTTTTTATTAAAATTTGACATAGCCCAATCAGATCTATCCCGATGAGCGGCATATTAGCATGCTTTGGGTCAAACTGATGGTGCTTTAATCATCCCCAAGAAAAAGCTGAGTGAAAGGAGTGCAGCCGAGGTGTTTTTTTCATACAATAGGCGTCACCTTGATTTGGGTGTTAAGCATGAACACAGCAGAACCTGATTTTTTAGCCGATGAGTTTTTGTTAGACCATTATGTTGGAAAGACGCCGTTGGTGCGTTTACAGCGTGTTGGCGCACAGACACAAGCGACCATTTTGGCAAAACTAGAAGGGAATAACCCGGCTGGTTCGGTAAAAGACCGCCCTGCATATAACATGATTATGCAAGCTGAAAAACGCGGTGACATCAAACCGGGCGATACCTTAATTGAAGCCACCAGTGGTAATACAGGCATCGCTCTGGCGATGGTCGCTGCTATGCGTGGCTATAAAATGAAGCTGATCATGCCCAACAATATGAGCCAAGAGCGCAAAGATGCAATGCTGGCTTATGGCGCTGAGCTGATCGAAGTGACCCAGCAACAGGGCATGGAAGGCGCACGAGATATGGCGCTTCGTTTGCAGGCAGAGGGCAAGGGTGTGGTCTTGAACCAGTTTGGAAATCCAGACAATGTTCAGGCACATTATCTGACCACTGGCCCAGAAATCTGGTCGCAAACGGGGGGCAAAATCACGCATTTTGTCAGCTCTATGGGAACCACAGGCACTATTATGGGCGTGTCGAAATATCTAAAAGAACAAAATCCTGAGATTCAGATTGTGGGTTTACAGCCATCTGAAGGCTCAAGTATTGCGGGTATTCGTCGCTGGCCACAAGAATATTTACCGACGATTTTTGAACCGTCACGTGTCGATCGTATTATTGATATTCCACAAATCGAAGCAGAAAAAACCATGCGCCGTTTAGCGCGTGAAGAAGGAATTTCGGCGGGCACATCTTCGGGTGGCGCGGTTTGGGCATCGCTTAAAATTGCTCAAGAGCAGCCAGATGCCGTGATTGTGTGCATTATTTGCGACCGTGGTGATCGTTATCTGTCGACCGGACTATTTTCGGTGAAAGACTAATTTTACTCGATTTGTGAGAATAAAATGCGTTTTCCCACGTTGGTTTTCGACATTGAAACCTTGACCGATTTAAAGGCCGGAGCGCATTTGTATCATCTGGATTTACCACAAGATGATCTAGAGCAGGCCTTAACTAAATTGCGTCGTCAAGAATCTGGAACAGATTTTCAGCGTCTAGCACTACATGAAATTGTCTGTATTTCTGGTCTATGGATCGATGAACAAGGCTTACGCTTGTTTTCGTTTAGTCAAGAACACTGGAGTGAAGCCGAGCTACTGGCCAAGTTTCTGTCTATTTTTGACAAGCGCCATCCGACCTTGGTGAGCTGGAATGGTTCACAATTTGACTTGCCGGTAATTTTGTTTCGCGCCATGTATCATGGACTTTCTGCACCCAGTTTGTTTGATCAGGGTGAGTTAGACCAACAAAAGCGCTATAATAACTATCAGAACCGTTATCACCATCGTCATGTGGATTTAATGGATGTGATGGCCATGTTTAATGGTCGTAATTTTCAGAAACTTGATGATGTCGCCTGCGTGCTGGGCTTACCCGGCAAGCGCGGTGAAAATGGCTATCATGTGCCTGCTTATGTTCAGCAGGCCGAGTGGCTGAAGCTGAGCAGTTATTGCGAAGGTGATGTGCTCAATACATGGCTGATTTATTTGCGCTGGTTATTGCTTAAAGGGCAGTTGCAGCGTGAAGAACATCAAGGCTGGATTCAGGCTACAATTGGATATTTGCAGCAGCAACCCCAACAGGCTGACTTTTTAGCGGTTTGGCAACGCACTGCGGTACATACCACCTTTACTTCACACGATTTTCCTGAACAGCAGAAAGAAGGTCTCTTTTGAAAAAGCAAGCGCCATCTCGTTCTTCATCTGTCACGCGCTATACGTTTCAGGTTGAATCATTTTCACATGAAGGACGAGGGATTGCACATTTCGGTCAGTCTAATGACCACCCGGTAGATAAGCACGGTAAGAAAGCATTTATCCGTTATGCACTCCCGGGCGAAACCGTTTTGGCTAAAATTACCCACGCCACCAAGCGCTTTGAAGAAGGTGAAGTGCTGGAAATCTTAGAGGGTAAATCATCGCTTCGCGTCGATCCGATTTGTCCTCATTATGGCGTATGCGGTGGTTGCAGCATGCAACATATTGCCACTTTAGAGCAGATCAAGATCAAACAAGATGTTTTAAAGTCGCATTTACAGCACTTTGCAGGACTCGATGTACAAGAATGGCTCGCGCCCATTCGTTCAGATCGTGACGACTACCGCCGTCGTGCTCGGATAGGCGTACGCTACATCGCCGCCAAAGATCAGTTGGTGATGGGGTTTCGTGAGCATGCCAGTAATCGTTTAACCCCGATTCAGCAGTGCCCAGTGCTCGATCAAGCCTTATCTTCAGCTTTGCCAGAGCTGAATCAGTTGATCCAATCTTTGTCGGCCAAAGCTGAAATTGGACATCTGGAACTGGCCATGGGCGATCAGGATATTGCACTGGTGGTACGTCACTTAGGTGCACTTGGTAAAGCAGACCGCCAAGCATTGCTTGCATTTTGCCAGCAAAAAAATTGGCAACTTTATGTTCATGCGGGTCGCAGTGAACAGCTTAAGCGCTTGGACGAGCCTCAAGCCGCGATGCGTTTGAGTTATGCCTTACCCGAATTCAATCTGAATTTTAACTTCGCGCCGTCTGATTTTACTCAGGTGAATGCTGGGGTGAATCGTCAAATGATTGCCTTGGCATGTAATTTGCTAGATCTGAAAAAAGGTGAACGGGTGCTGGATTTATTTTGTGGTTTAGGCAATTTTTCTTTGCCTATGGCGCAATGTGTTGGGCAGACCGGGCACGTGGTTGGTGTGGAAGGCAGTGACAAAATGGTTCAGCGTGCCCACGAAAATGCGGCACTCAATGCGATACAACAGGTTGAATTTTTTTCACAAGATTTAACAAAAGACTTCTCGCATCATTCTTGGGCGAATCAAGGATTTGATGCATTATTGATTGATCCTCCTCGTTCGGGTGCACTGGAAATTATGCAGTATATTTCGAACTTTGAGGCCAAAAGAATCGTTTATGTATCATGTAATCCAGCAACACTGGCAAGGGATGCAGGTGTGCTGGTACAAAAAGGTTACCAGTTGAAGAAAGTAGGCGTCATGGACATGTTTACACATACAGAACATGTTGAGTCGATTGCTTTATTTGAGAAAATTCAAGAGATAAACGATTAAAAAATGAGTTATAACACCATAGGAGATTGGTATGGTCACAGTACGTGAGCAGTTGCCTGAGCGACTTTCAGAGTTAGCTGAGGAAACGACTGTAGAACATGCCGAAAAAACCCAGCTCGACTTGGCCGCTTGGGTGAAGCGAGTGGGGGATATTTTAGACGGGGCTGAGCTAAAACAACTTGAAAAAGTCGCTCAACTCACCTTAAAGAGTGAGCTTGAAAGCACTGTCAATCATCCATCCAATACCTTTACCACGGGTATTGGAATGGCCGATATTTTGGCGCATTTGCATGTCGATGAAGACACCTTATCCGCTGCTGTACTGTATCGAAGTGTTCGTGAGGGCGTGATCCCGCTCAATATTGTTCAAGAAAAATTCGGAGAGCATGTCCATAGCTTGGTCAAAGGCACTTTGGCCATGGGTAAGCTTTCTGAAATGATTGAAAAGAATAAACGTCTGGAAGATCATTTTAATAATAATCAACGTGAGCATCTGTCTGGCATATATAAAATGCTGATCGCCGTGACAGAAGATATTCGTGTGGTACTGATTAAGCTGGCAGAACGAACCTTTGCCTTACGTGAACTGGCTAAATCTTCACGTGAGCGTCAAGAGCGTGTTGCCCGTGAGATTCTCACCATTTACGCACCTTTGGCCCATCGTTTAGGGATTGCCCAGTTAAAATGGGAACTCGAAGATCTGGCCTTTCGCTACTTGGCTCCAGAGCGTTATAAAGAAATTGCTTCGTTATTAAACGAAAAACGCCTCGAGCGCGAACAGTATATTCAGTTTGTGATCTCAAAGCTCAAAGGTGAGTTGGGTGAATACGGCATTGAGGCCGAAATCACGGGTCGGGTCAAACACATTTATTCGATTTATCGAAAAATGAAGAGCAAGAACCTCAGTTTTGATCAGCTTTATGATATTCGCGCACTTCGTGTATTGGTCAAAAATGTGCCTGAGTGCTATCACTCGCTTGGCATTGTGCATCAAATCTGGCGGCATATTCCGCACCAGTTTGATGACTATATTACCAATCCGAAAGCCAATGGTTATCGCTCTTTGCATACGGCAGTGATTGCAGAAAACAAATCGCTGGAAGTGCAGATTCGAACCCATGAAATGCACCAAGAAGCCGAACTCGGCGTGTGCTCGCACTTTAACTATAAAGAAGGCGCGAAAAACACCGATCACTCGTTTAATCATCGTTTACATTCGTTGCGTTCGGTGCTCGAGCATTATCAAGAACGTAACGATTCGACGGTACATAAAAACGATGATGACACCGAAAATTTTGAAGAAATCCAGAATTTTGAAGATTTTGAAAAAATTTATGTGTTTAGTCGTGATGGCGATATCAGAGAGTTGCCACGCGGTTCGACTGTTCTCGATTTTGCCTACCATGTGCACACCGAAGTTGGGAATAAATGCTACGCTGCGCGTGTCAACCAGCGTTATGTTCCGCTGACTTATACCCTGAAAACGGGTGAACAGGTCGAGATTCTGACCAAAAAAGACCGTGAGCCGAACCGTGACTGGTTGGTGAATTCTTTAGGTTATATTCGTACCTCACGTGCCAGAGACAAATTACGCCACTGGTTCCGTCAGCAAGATCGCAGTAAAAACTTGGAGATTGGCAAGGACATTCTGAACAAGGAACTGTCTCGTCTGGCCATTCATCCAAAAAGTATCGATCTGAATGATTACTCGTCGCACTTTAATGTGAAGTCCGGCGATGACATTATGATTGCCTTGGTCAGTGGTGATATCAGCCTACATGCACTGATCAATCAGATTAATCGTCAGATGCATCTGGATCAAGACGAGCCTGAGCTGGTGCTCAAACCGACCTTGAATCCGCGTGCCAGCCATACCTTATCGGCGCATGGTATCTTGATCGATGGTCTGGATAATGTCGAGCTGCATATTGCCCAGTGCTGTCAGCCCGTACATGGCGAATCGATTGGTGGATATATCACTTTAAATCGCGGTGTGAGTATTCACAAGATTGGCTGTCCAGATTATCAGCGTATGATTAAACTGGAGCCTGAGCGTGCCGTTGAGGCCGATTGGGAAATGCAGCCAACACGAGGTCAAAGCGTACAGATTGTCATTGATGCTTATGATCGTCGTGGTTTACTCAAAGACCTCACGCAAGTGATTTTTTCTGATCAAATCAATATTCGTCAGGTCAATACCATTTCAGAAGCCGATGGTATTGCCAATATGAAACTGTTGATTGAAGTGAAAGGGCTGGCTCAACTGTCACGTTTGTTGGCACGTTTGGAGCAGCAACCGGGTATCATTAGCGCACGTCGTCTGATACAAGGCAACTAAGTCAAAATCATAAAAAAGGTCTGCATTGGCAGGCCTTTTTTATATCTATTTTATTTAGTCGCGTCGAGAGAGCCAGAGGTTGCTCAAGCGATTCAGCACCTGCGGACTGAGCTTGGATAGCTGAAACATGATCTTGGCCTTAAAACCCACTGGGGTATGGGTTGGGCATAATCTGCGATCTGTGGCTTGGGCCAAGCGAAAGACCTCGCGTGCAACATCCTGAGCGCTCAATTGCACACCCATATGCTCAATACTGGCTGCATTCATCTGCTCGACCATGGCGGTTTGAACAAAAAGCGGCATGACATCCAGTACGCGTATTTTGTATTTTGACCACTCGACATCGAGTGCTTCGGTCAGTCCACGCACGGCAAACTTACTGGCTGAATACGATGCCAGATCAGCCTGCCCATAAATTGCCGAGGCGGAAGAGAGATTAATCACACGCGCATGGTGTGCTTTTTGAAGATAGGGCAATGCAGCATGACACCCATTGAGCACACCGCCGACATTGATTTGATGTGTACGCTGATGATGGGCGATCGGGGTGTCTTCAAATGGCCCCGAATACAAAACACCGGCATTGTTGACCAGAATATTCAGTGCTCCAGCCCAAGTTTCAAAATTTGCCAGTGCAACTTGCCAAGCTGAGTAATCACAAACGTCCAGATATCCTGCAAACGCGCGCTCACCAAGCTCACGCTGTAAAGCCTTGACCTGTTCAACTTGCACATCAAACAATCCGACATAATAGCCGTGTTGATAAAAAATTCGAGCAATTTCGGCGCCAATCCCTTGCCCTGCACCTGTAATAAAAACAGTTTTGTTCATCATTGCACTCATTATTTTAAGATGAATCGATTGTGATCTTACGCCGAGTTTTGGCATCATGGCAAGGGTGACAATCTCGTGCCTGCTGGCGCTGCCTTACAAGTTTTTAAAGGAACGAAACATGGATCAATTACTACAGATTATGCGTACCTTACGTGAAAATTGTCCGTGGGATCGTGAGCAAACCCCTCAGCGCCTCACTCGCTATGCCATTGAAGAAGCATATGAAGTTGAAGCTGCCGTGCAGAGTGGAGATATCAAAGAGATTCGTGAGGAACTGGGAGATTTGCTTTTACAGGTGGTGTTTCAGTCACAGATGTATCAAGAACAAGGTGCATTTGATTTTTACGATGTGGTGCAAACCCTGACAGAAAAACTGATTCGTCGCCATCCGCATGTGTTTGATGCGGCATCATTCAATGCGCTTACGCCTGAAGAGGTGAGCCATTTATGGCAGCAGATCAAACACAAAGAAAAGCAAGGAAAACCACGATCCAGACTGGATGAGACCAAACCAGGGCCTGCACTCAATCAATCACAGGCGATTCAAAAAACGGCTGCCCAGCTTGGATTTGATTTTGAAACGCCTCAAGATGCGTTTGAAAAACTCAAAGAAGAACTGAATGAGTTTGAGCAGGCCATGCAGGAGCAGTCACCCGATCACATTTTTGAAGAATTTGGTGATTGTTTATTTTCTTTGGTGAATGTTGGACGTAAACTAGGCCTCTCCAGTGAAGCTGCATTGCTGGCCACGATTCACAAATTTAGACAGCGCTTTGCTTATATAGAAGCGCAAGCACAGCATCAAGATAAAGTGCTTGAAGACATGACGCTCCAAGAGATGGATCAGTTGTGGGATCAGGCCAAAGAATATTTAAAAACGGTTCATACATGATGATTCGAATTTTTTATAGCGCCTTGTGCGCGCTACTGACCAGTTTACTATTCAGTTCAAGTTTGTATGCTCAGGCGTTTGACCAGCAATACCAAGCGTGGAAAAGCCAGCAACAGGCACACGACGCACGACTACAGTCATCTCACTCCAATTATTATTTAGCCAAACCTTCCTTGCAGGCAAACACAGGCCCTAAAGTGAATATCAATACTGCGACAGCCAAAGACTTGCAGCAGTTACATGGGGTAGGAGAGAAAAAGGCACTCTCAATTGTAGAGTACCGCCAGCAATACGGACGCTTTAACTCAGTAGATGATTTACAGAAAGTGAAAGGTATTGGGCCTAAATTCATTGAAAAAAATCGTCATCGCTTGGCCATTTAAACCGTGTTGAGCGATCAAGATGAACCTGTTAAAGCAGTGAGAGAATCAAATTGCCCTTTACTCAGGTTAGAGATATGATTAGCAACATCTTATTATTAACGTCCTGACGTAGGAGACAGCGTCTTTTGCAAACTTTGCGCGCGTCAAAATGTGGGCTATCAACCACACAGTTACCTGCTTCAATTTTAGATGTGATCGATAGTCTCACCAAAGCAGGCTATGAAGCATACATTGTGGGTGGGGGAGTTCGAGATTTAATGCTCGGGCTTAATCCAAAGGATTTCGATGCTGTAACCAATGCAACACCTTCACAGGTCAAAGAGGTTTTTGGGCGTCGATGCCGTATTATTGGTCGTCGTTTTGAGTTGGCACATGTCTATTCTGGGCGTGAGCTGATTGAGGTTGCGACCTTTCGAGCACCACCCAAAAAAGCGGTGACCAGTGCTTCGGGCATGATTTTACGTGATAACAACTGGGGAACCATCGAGCAAGACTTTGCCCGACGCGATTTCTCTATCAATACGCTGTACTATCAGCCACGTAAAGGGATTGTGCTGGATTTTTGTGATGCTGTTGCCGATATCAAAAGTAAAACATTGCGTCTGCTAGGTGATCCTACACAGCGTTTTGAAGAAGATCCGGTGCGCATGCTCCGAACATTGCGCTTTGCTGCAAAACTCGACTTTACGATCGACCCAGAGATTCTCAAAATTTTTGATGTCGAGATGACTCAATTGCTGCGCGATGTATCACCACATCGACTTTATGATGAATCACAAAAGCTCTTTACTATGGGACATCTGGCACGCGTGTTGCCGATGCTGATTGAGTTTGATATCTGGCGTCAATTGTTTGCCGATGTCAAACCCGATATCACCCCGTTCATTGAGCGTGCTGCGCGTAATACCGATCAGCGTATCCAGATTGGAAAAACCATTAATCCGGCGTTTTTCTATGCTGTACTGTTGTGGCGTTCATTTTCAGATCGCTGCGAGTTTTATTTGCAAAAAGGTGTAGTGCCTGCCGAAGCGCGAGCGCAGGCTGGTCTGGATGTGTTAAAACGCCAAGCGACCCGTACTGTGATTCCACGTTTTGCCGAAACCTTTATTCGCGAAGTGTGGGAGATGCAAACCCGACTGCTCAATCCAAAACCACAGCAAATTGAAGCTTTAGCCGGGCATGCACGTTTTAGAGCAGGCTTTGACTTTCTACTACTGCGCGAAAAATCAGGCGATTCAACCACCGAAGGTATGGGCGAATGGTGGGATCAGTACCAGTTGCTTAATGCAGATGGCAAAGAAGCCATGATTGCGAAGTACAATCGTCAGCGTGCTAAATCGCGCCGTAAGCAACAGCTTGATCCAGTCGATACACGTGAAAGTTTAGACATCGAGCCATTGGTTGATGCGCCTGAACCACGTAATCGTCGTGACCGACGTGCACAAAGCAAGCCTGAATCACGTGAGCCACGTCATCAGGGGGTTACGCAGTCGCGTGCAACTGAGAGTGGGGTATCTGCCGATCATCCTATTCTTAAGCGCAAGCGCGTTCAGCGTGATCTACAGCACGTGGTTTTCGGGCCGACACAATGAGTTACACCACATATATTGGGATGGGCAGTAATCTGGGTGAGTCACGTGAGATTCTGCGCAGTGCTGTAGAGCAGCTGAAACAGCTTGGACAGGTTCGAGTTTCAAGGTTGTATGAAAGCCCACCCATGGGGCCGCAAGATCAACCGCACTATTTAAATGCAGTGGCACAGCTTGAAACAACACTTAGTCCACTTGAACTACTCGATCATTTACAGCAGTTTGAACAGGATGCAGGACGTGTGCGTTTACGCCGCTGGGGTGAGCGCACCTTAGATCTGGATTTGCTGTTGTATGCTGATCAAGAGATTCAGCATGAGCGGCTTACGGTTCCACACGTCGGGCTTTTGGAGCGCGATTTTGTGGTGGTTCCCTTATTGGATCTGAATAAGAACCTTGTCGTAAAAGGTCAACATTTAAATGAGTTAAAGCTGGCACAGGCACCGTCGCTGACAGTTTTGGCAGCGAGTGACTGGGCTGAATAAGCGCGTTTCTATGTGGAAACGTCGATAGAGGACATCGTAATGATTAGTCTAAGTGACTTAAAAAAATTTAAATCGCAGGGGCGTAAGTTTTCGTGCCTGACTTGCTACGATGCAAGCATGGCCAAAGCCATGGAAATCGCTCAAGTCGATTCGATTTTGATTGGTGACTCTTTGGGTATGGCCATCCAGGGGCATGACTCGACACTACCTGTTACGGTCGAAGATATGGCCTATCACACTGCGGCAGTTCGTCGTGGTAATCAGCATGCCTTTATCATGACAGACTTGCCATTTATGAGTTATGCCACCTTACAAGATGCCCTGAAAAGTGCCAAACAGGTCATGCAGGCGGGCGCCCAAATGATCAAGATTGAAGGCGGGGCATGGCTCAGCGAATCGGTTCGTGTTTTGACACAAAACGGTATTCCTGTATGTGTACACTTAGGCCTTACACCACAATCGGTCCATGTTTTTGGTGGCTATAAACTGCAAGCGAAAACACGCGATGCCGCAGATCGTCTGATTGCAGACTGTCAGGCTGTGGTTGATGCGGGTGCTGCGATCTTATTGCTCGAATGTGTGCCAGCACAGCTAGGCGAAGAAATTGCACAGCTCTTTCCTGAAGTGCCCGTGATTGGCATTGGTGCAGGCAACCAGACCGATGGTCAGGTGCTGGTGGTGCAAGATATGCTTGGACTTACCTTTGGCAAACTGGCACGTTTTGTCCGTAATTTTATGAAAGAACAATCCGGCGAGACGGCAATTGTGGATGCCATGAAAGCTTATCACGCTGCAGTTCAAGACCAGAGTTTCCCTGCACCCGAACATACTTTTCAGGTAGAGCTGTAATTTATGAAAACCGAAACCACGATTCAGGGATTAACAGCTTCACTTCATCCTGCACGTAGCTCAAGAAAGATTATTGGTTTTGTACCAACCATGGGGAATTTGCATCAAGGACATTTGAACCTTGTTCGCGAAGCAAAAAAACTGTGTGACATTGTGGTGGTCAGTATTTTTGTCAATCCGATCCAGTTTGGTGAAGGTGAGGATTTTGAAAACTATCCGCGGACATTAGAGCAAGACAGTCATCTGTTGGCCGATGTGGGCTGCGATATCTTGTTTGCACCTACGGTTGAGCAAATGTATGGCAAGCAGCCACGTTTAACCAATATTTCGGTGGCCGAGATCACTGATGATTTATGTGGTAAGTCGCGTCCTGGACATTTTGATGGTGTGGCTGTCGTGGTCACCAAGCTGTTTAATATTGTGCAGCCCAATGTAGCTTTTTTTGGTCAAAAAGACTATCAACAGCTCGCAGTGATTCGTCAATTGGTTCAAGACTTAAATCTGCCGATTGATATTATTGGCGTGCCAATTGCACGCGCAGCAGATGGGTTGGCGCTCAGCTCGCGTAACGGATATTTGTCTGAGGCCGATCGTCAAACCGCACCGACCATCTATCAAGCCTTAAAACATGCAGAAGTACAATTGCATGCAGGTGAGACGCTGGAGTCGGTATTGGCCACCATCAAAGCGACATTGAGCAATGCCGGTTTTAAGGTCGACTATGTGGAAGCGCGACAGCCAAATTTGCAGCCTGTCTCAAATTTTGATCGAGATCTGGTGCTGTTTATTGCAGCCAAGCTGGGCAATACGCGACTTATCGACAATTTGCAGGTCAAGTTTAAGGCATAATTTCGACAGGACAACCATGCCATGAAACGTATTCTTATCGTCACAGGTCAATCAGGTTCCGGAAAATCCTCGGCACTACAGGTACTTGAAGACTTGGGTTACTACTGTATAGATAATTTGCCTTTGGCATTGTTGCCAGAAATTGTCGCCAAGCTGGATCATGAAAATAATCTGGAGCAACTGGCTCTTGGGGTAGATGTGCGAAGCACGCGCGCAGATATGCAGGAATTTGACCTGGTGTTTGAGCAATTGCAAAAGCATGGAACGGTCGATGTGATTTATTTGACGACACAAGATCAGGAACTGATTGCCAGATTTAGCGCGTCGCGTCGTCCGCATCCGTTAGCCAGTCGCTTTAAAAGCCTAACAGAATGTATTCAGGAAGAAAAACAACTGCTGCTTCCGATTCAGTTTCGCTCGACCGTGCACATCGATACCACCGACAAAAGCGTGCATGATCTGAAACATACGCTGTTGTCTAAATTGGGCCAGTCCGACAAACTGATTCTGATCTTGCAGTCTTTTGGTTACAAACATGGTATTCCACTCGATGCAGACTATGTTTTTGACGTACGGCATTTACCAAATCCGCATTGGGATTTAGAATTACGTCGTTTTTCGGGTTTAGATGAACCCGTTCGTCAGTTTTTGGAAGCCAGTGATCAAACCAATGAAATGTTTGATGACGTATTTCACTTTCTGGACAAATGGTTGCCTGTGTTTGCAGAAGGGCATCGTCATTATATGACGATCTCGATCGGCTGTACGGGTGGTCAGCATCGTTCAGTTTATATTGTAGATAGACTAAAAAAAGCGCTTGAGGCAAAATGGTCTATTCAGGTCTTACACAGAGAAATGAAGCACTGGTCATGATTGATACCACGCTAGATGTCATTAACAAACTTGGCTTGCATGCACGCGCATCTGGAAAGCTGATTGAAGTCACCACCAAGTTCCGCTCGTCTATCCAGATTGGTAAAGGCGATAAACTGGTCGATGCAAAAAACATTATGTCCTTACTGATGCTCGGAGCCGGTAAGGGAACCACTTTGCGTTTAGTGATTGAAGGTGCGGATGAAGAAAAAGCACAGGAAGAAATTCAGGCACTATTCGCTGCAAAATTTTATGAGGCAGATTAATCGTGGCACGTCGTACCCAGCGTTTTAATGAAGATGATTTCGATTCTTTAGAAGGACGTGCGAGCAAAACTGAGCAAAAAAAAGCTGTACAGCGTATGGCAGCATTGGGTGAGCAACTGGCTCAGCTTTCGGCAAAACAGATTCAAAAACTCCCAGTAGATGAACGTTTGATTGATGCCTTGCTAGATGTTCAAACTATTAGCTCATTCGAAGCAAAACGCCGACAGTATCAGCGCATCGGCAAATTACTCCGTAATGAAGATGAAACGGTGATTTTATCGTATCTGACGCCTCAACAAGGTGCAAAGAAACAAGCACAGTTGCAACGTTGGGTTGATCGGATGATCGAGCAGGGTGACCCAGCTGTCAACGAGTTCAGCAAATTGCACAATGCATCAGAACGTCACACCTTGCGTCAGCATGTATTGCGTATTCAGCGCGATATTACTCAAAGCGCAGGTGAAGAGGAATTGGCTGCTTCGAAGCTGAAGTTTTTCAATTATGTACAGCAAGTGGCTTTGCTATCAGATAACTAACAGTGTTCTGACAAAATATCAGCCATAGTTTGTGCTGATACAATTTCTTCAAAAATTCTTGTCAAAAAAGCCCGTTCAATTTGCATGAGCGGGCTTTTTAACTTCAATGCAAATTAGCCAAATTCGCCTACTGCACGCTCTTTAGCCCATTCACGTAAAATAAATTTCTGTAGTTTTCCCGTCGATGTTTTCGGAATTTCGGCAATCACTACATCTTTGGGTACTTTAAAGCGTGCCAGTTCTTTTTTGCAATGCTCCATGATTTCTTCAGGTGTAGCCTCTGCATGCTGTTTTAACTCGATAAATGCGCAGGGAACCTCTTGCCATTGCGGATCGGGTTTAGCCACGACTGCTGCGGTCAACACGGCAGGATGACGGTATAGCACCTCTTCAATTTCTAAAGAGGAAATGTTTTCTCCTCCTGAAATGATCACATCTTTAGCTCGATCAGTAATTTTGGCATAACCATCGGGCTGACAAACGGCCAGATCGCCAGAATGAAACCAGCCTCCTGCAAATGCCGCCTGAGTGGCTTCAGGGTTTTTCAGGTAGCCTTTCATTACGATATTGCCGCGAAACATGATCTCACCAAGTGTCTCACCATCTGCAGGTACAGGCTTTAGGGTCTCGGGGTCTAAAACGCGCATACTGTCTTGAAGCGGATAGGGCACACCCTGACGTGCATGTAATTTGGCCTGTTCTTCCAGGCTCAGGTCGTTCCAGCCAGCCTGTGCGGCACATAGTCCAGATGGGCCGTAGGTTTCAGTCAATCCATATACATGCGTGACATTTACGCCTAGCTTGCGCATGCCTTCGATAATCGCGGCAGGCGGTGCAGCGCCTGCAACGAGCACCTCAACACGATGTTCAAAGGCAATCTGCTGATTTTTAGGGGCATTAATCAACATCGAAAGTACAATTGGCGCACCACAAAAATACTCGATCTGATGCTTTTCGATCAGTTGAAAGACCAAAGCTGGATCAACTTTACGCAAGCAGTAGTTAGTACCGCCATTGGCAGCGATCGTCCAAGCAAAACACCAGCCGTTGCAATGAAATAAAGGCAGAGTCCAGAGATATTTGGCGCGAGGTGTCATGCCGCAAGCCATCATATTGCTGGCCGCATTCAGGTAAGCACCGCGGTGGTGATATACCACTCCCTTGGGATTTCCCGTCGTGCCTGATGTGTAATTTAAACTGATGGCATCCCATTCGTCGTCGGGAAGTGTCCATTCAAATTCGGAATCTCCCTCACAGAGCCAATCTTCGTATTCAATTTCACCAATCGGCGGGCTAAAACAGTTTTCATATTCTGCGTCGTCGACATCAATCACAAAAATATCCTGCTTCACCAGCGAGAGGGCAGCTTTGGCCAGTCCAGCAAATTCCTGATCGACCAATAAGACCTTGCTTTCAGCATGTTCAAGCATAAAAGCCACAGTTTTGGCGTCGAGTCGGGTATTGATGGTGTTGAGTATCGCGCCACTCATGGGCACTGCAAAATGTGCTTCAATCATGGCAGGCACATTGGGTAACAATACCGACACGGTATCGTTTTTTTGAATTCCGAGTTGTTTAAGCTGGGCTGCAAATTGTCGGCAACGCTGATAGGTTTCTTTCCATGTAATTACGCGTGAACCGTGAACGATTGCAGCCTGCTCGGCATAAATATAGGCTGCGCGTTCTAAAAATCGTAATGGTGATAATGCAACAAAATTCGCGGGCGTGCGTGGAAACTCATCATAAGCACTCACCATGTCTCTACTCCATCTAATTGTTCTAATCTGCTTGAAAAGATAGGCGCTTGAAGGCTTCAATTCATTTATGCTTTAGTCTTAGGCCGCATACTTTGTCTCAATCAATGGGCGCTTTATACTCATCTTTTCTAATTATTTTTTAGCGCCAAAAAACCAGTGCTGTCTATAGTACATGCGTTACAAATCAGCACGACATCTTGAATATACGGTTTGCAGCCCCATAAAATTTATGATTTTGAATCAAATTGCTCTTTTATTGATGAATAGGTTTGCAGTGTGGTCGAAGAGGTGTAAAATTCCGGTTCGATTTAATTTAACCCATCCACCGTTTTTATCTTTTGAGGCTTTCCTCGATCATAATCTCGCGGTGATATGCTCCATTGTGCGGGGCATCACTCCTTAAGGATTTTTTTATGCCAATTATCACATTGCCAAATGGTGATCAAAAATCATTTGATCAGCCTGTATCTGTTATGCAAGTCGCCCAAAGTATAGGGCCTGGCCTTGCAAAAAACACCGTTGCAGGTCGAGTGAACGATCGCCTGGTCGATGCATGTGATCTCATCACTGAAGATGCGACATTACAAATTATTACTCCAAAAGACCCAGAAGGTGTCGAAATCATTCGCCATTCTTGTGCACATTTGGTTGGCCATGCGGTTAAGCAATTGTTCCCTGATGTACAGATGGTGATTGGTCCGGTCATCGAAGAAGGGTTTTACTACGACATCTTTAGTCCAAAACCTTTTACGCTAGACGACATGGCTGCAATTGAAGCACGCATGAAGCAGCTGATCGATCAAGACTATGATGTCATTAAGAAAATGACGCCTCGTGAAGAGGTCATCAAAGAATTCTCAGCGCGTGGTGAAACCTACAAGCTGCGTTTGATCGATGATATGCCTGATGAAACGGCGATGGGTTTATATTTCCATCAGGAATATGTGGACATGTGCCGTGGACCACATGTGCCCAACACCAAATTCTTGAAAAACTTTAAACTGACCAAGATTTCGGGTGCATACTGGCGCGGTGATGCGAAAAATGAACAGTTGCAGCGTATTTACGGTACAGCATGGGCAGACAAAAAAGAGCTGGCTGCATATGTAAAACGTATTGAAGAAGCTGAAAAACGTGACCACCGTAAAATCGGTAAGGCACTGAATCTGTTTCATATGCAAGAAGAAGCACCGGGTATGGTGTTTTGGCACGCCAATGGCTGGACGATTTATCAAGCGCTTGAACAATACATGCGTAAAGTTCAGCAAGACAACGGCTACCAAGAAGTCCGTACGCCGCAAATTGTCGACTTTACGCTTTGGGAAAAGTCGGGACATGCTGCCAATTATGCAGAAAACATGTTTACCACACATTCAGAAAGCCGTAACTATGCCGTTAAGCCAATGAACTGTCCGTGTCACGTACAAGTGTTCAATCAAGGTTTGAAATCGTACCGTGACCTTCCTGTGCGTTTGGCTGAGTTTGGTTCGTGTCACCGTAACGAGCCGTCAGGTTCATTGCACGGCATTATGCGTGTACGTGGCTTTACGCAAGACGATGGGCATATCTTCTGTACCAAAGAACAGATTGGCAAGGAAGTGGCAGACTTTATTCAATTGACGCTTGATGTCTATAAAGACTTCGGTTTTGAAGATGTACAAATGAAATTGTCTACGCGCCCTGAAAAACGTGTGGGTGATGATGCACTTTGGGATCTTGCAGAAAAATCTTTGGCAGATGCCTTGGATGCTGCGGGTCTTGAGTGGGAATTACAGCCAGGTGAAGGTGCATTCTACGGTCCGAAAATCGAATTTTCATTGAAAGACTGCTTGGGCCGTGTCTGGCAGTGCGGTACTATTCAATGTGACTTCAACTTGCCAATCCGTCTAGATGCCTCTTTTGTGACAGAAGACAATGAACGTGACCAGCCTGTGATGTTGCATCGTGCAATACTTGGCAGTTTCGAGCGTTTTATTGGTATACTTATTGAACACTATGCTGGGTTTATGCCACCTTGGTTGGCGCCTGTACAAGCATGTGTAATGAATATTACCGATTCTCAAGCTCAAGCCTGTGAATCTGTAGTGGCAAAACTCAAAGAAAATGGTCTTAGAGCGATTTCTGACTTGAGAAATGAGAAAATCGGCTTTAAGATTCGTGAGCGTACACTTGAGCGTATTCCGTACCTTTTAGTATTAGGTGACCGCGAGGTTGAGGAAGGTACTGTTAATGTTCGTACTCGCTCAGGAAAAAATTTAGGTACCATGTCAATCGATGCATTCGTCGACTTGGTGAAATCTGCCGTTGCCGAACGTGGCCGGTACATTGTGGAGTAAGAGAGATTAAACAGCCTGACCGTAACCAACAACAAGGTGCAAAGAGTAACCGTCCTGCGATTAATGACGAGATTCGTTCTAAAGAAGTGCGTCTCGTTGGTGCAGATGGGGAACAAAAAGGAATCGTTTCATTAAATGAAGCGTTGCGTGCTGCAGAAGAAGTCGAACTCGATTTGGTCGAGATCGTTGCGAATGCAGAACCACCTGTTTGTAAAATCATGGATTACAACAAGCACTTGTTTGACCTAAAGCAAAAGCAAAAAGATGCGAAGAAAAAACAGCATCAGGTGCAAGTGAAAGAAATCAAACTACGTCCAGCAACGGATGTAGGTGATTATCAGGTCAAACTTCGTGCGATTTTAAAGTTCCTTGAAGAAGGTAACAAAGTTAAAATCACATTGCGTTTCCGTGGTCGTGAAATGGCACATCAACAGTTGGGTCTTGCTCAGTTGCAAAAAATTGAAGCAGACGTGACAGATTATGGTGTTGTTGAACAAGCACCAAAAATGGAAGGTCGTCAAATGGGTATGTTACTTGGACCGAAAAAGAAAAAGTAAGTATATCCAAATAAAAAACGCAGCCTAATCGCTGCGTTTTTTTATGACTGAATTTATTCGTCGCGGTTTTCAATTTTGCTCACGGTCTTTGATGAACCGATCGGAATATGGCGCGGCAATTTCTCTTCAGGAATTATGCGTTGCAACTCAATCTTGAGTAGACCATTTGCATAATCGGCTTGCTGCACTTCAATATGTTCATCTAAACGTAACGACAATTTAAATGAACGACGTGCGATGCCTTTATGTAAATATTCTACCGCTGCATTTTGCTGCTCTTCATCTGGTTTACCCGAAATGGTCAGCACCTGATTTTCGAGATGAATGCTGAGCTCATTTTGATCGAAGCCTGCGGTTGCAACCACGATTTTATATTGGTTATCACCGAGTTTTTCGATGTTATACGGCGGATAGTTAGGTGCTTCAGATTGCATCGCATAATCAAATAAATCATTTAAACGATCAAAACCGATGCTACGACGAAATAACGGACTTAGACTTACAGTACTCATTGATAAAACCTCCTGATGGTTCAGCAAAGTCTATAAATAAGAAATATGCATTGTGATGACTGTGCATCCACAATTCATGTGCAATATCAGATGATCATTGCCTTTTTAGATATAAGTTCACTTATCATTTTTTCAAGGATAATTTTTAAAATTCTCATCTTGTGATTTTCTTTAAGGTTGTTAAGCAAAGTGACTGTTAGAATAAAACCTGTTTGGTGCTGCTTCTAGAACATGAAAATCATGTTATAAACGTACACAAACAATCATAGATAGAAAAATAGGATAAGAAGGTATTTCATGATCGACCTATATTATTGGGGTACACCCAATGGACACAAAATCACCATCGCGCTTGAAGAAATGGGATTGGAATACAAGATTTATCCCATCAATATCCTAGACAACGATCAGTTTCAGCCTGATTTTTTACGCATCTCACCAAATAACAAGATTCCTGCAATCGTCGATCAAAACGGCCCACATGGCCAACCGATTTCAATTTTTGAGTCGGGTGCTATCTTGCAATATTTAGGCAGAAAAACCGGCATGTTTTATCCGACCGATGAGCAGGCGCGCGTAGAAGTTGAACAATGGTTGATGTGGCAAATGGGTGGATTTGGCCCGATGCTTGGACAAAACCACCATTTTGGCCGTTTCGCACCAGAAAAAATTCCGTATGCGATTGATCGCTATGTCACAGAAAGTAAACGTTTATACAAGGTGCTCAATACCCAGTTGATTGGTCAGAAGTTTGTGGCAGGTGAGTATTCAATTGCAGACATGGCGATTCTGCCTTGGGCACTGCGTCATGAATGGCAGTTGATTGATCTGCACGACTATCCGTATGTGCAGGATTATATTGAGCGTTTAACCGCTCGACCGGCTGTACAAAAAGCCTTATCGTTGAGTATTGTTTAAATTGGCGTTGCCAAATCATGTACCGTGCGTGTTGATCAAATGTCCATAATGATGGACATTTTTTATTAATCTGACATAGTAGTCCATCGATTGATTCATCTTACTCAATACAGCATGATGCAGTATCTGGCGTTATTTATTTCAGCCTTTGGTGCAGCAACCTTGTTGCCCTTACAGTCTGAAGCGGTACTCTTTTCATTTTTAGCATTGAAGCAACAACCCGCCGTTGTACTTCTTCTGGTGGCGACGGTTGGCAATGTACTTGGCTCATGCGTTAATTGGTGGCTCGGTATCAAGATTGAGCAGTTCAAACATAAAAAATGGTTCCCGGTTTCGCAGCAACATATGCAAAAGGCACAGGCGATTTATCATCGTTATGGGTTTTATTCGTTGCTTTTAAGCTGGGTACCGATTATTGGTGATCCGATTACCCTTATTGCGGGTGTGTTAAAAGAAAACTTTTATCGTTTTTTGTTGATGGTCACCATCGCCAAGGCGGGGCGTTATTTGTGTATTTATTTGCTCTACCTTGGCGTGATGTGATGCTTAAGTCACGTGACACAATTACTGACAGGCATCCAAAGAAAAATTGATTTTATCGCTCAGCGTCGATTTTTTATAAAGCCATAGGGTTTTACTGACCTCAACTTTGGCCCCCATTACGGCTTGCATCACTTTTTCATCCAGCGCATAAATACCCGAACCTTTCTTGATTTTAACGCGTGTGACGTTTCCGGCCTTATCAACCTTAAAGCTCAACCGAATGTAACGGTCTTTGCCTTTGAGTTCATCACGATCAACTTGTAATGATGGTTGTTCGATATAGCGAAAGGGTACTTTTTTATCTTGCTGTTGCTTACGCCAGTGTTCAGAATCAAAACGATAGACACAATCGTTAGATTTCAGCGCATGCGCGATTTTTAGGGTAAAGGCCTGATATCCAATGGTTGGAACGGCTGTGTCATCGACCTGAAACGGTTGAATCAAAGCCGCTTTGGTGGCATTGATCAGCATATTGTCCAGTTTGGAAAGTCCAGTACTTTCCTGAATCGTCGCTTGCGTGATTTGCCCGGTTTCATCGGCAACAACCCTCACAATGGCAGCACGATCTTGTTGATTTAAATCGGCATCTGAATATTCAAGTTGAGGCGTTCTGGCCCATTGTAGGCGCGTAGTTAAATGTGCAGGCAGTGCAGCACTTTTTTGAGCGCTCAGTTGCACATTGGCTGCAGGTGACTGTGCATGGCTATGCGCAAAGGGCACGCAAAGGAGTAAAGACAAATAAACAAAGGCTTTCATACGTCGTTCTTTATAGGAAATTAAAATTAAAATATTGCGAAAGTATTCCCTGTTTAAAGAATACTCGCAACAAGAAAATGTCTAATGTTCTGAACTTTTAGTGATATCGACTTTAAACAGATCTTTGGTCTTGGCCCAGCTCAGTGCCACCACCACGAGGGTCATACAGCCACCAAATACCGTTGCTGCGATTGTTCCCATATATTTTGCTGCCAGCCCCGATTCAAATGCACCCAGTTCGTTACTGCTAGAAACAAACATACCGTTGACCGCGGCAACGCGTCCACGCATATTTTCAGGTGGAAAAATCTGCAAAATCGTTTGACGAACCACCACGGAAATACTGTCGCATGCACCGGTCATGGCCAGTGCGAAGAGCGAAAGCCACATGTGGGTTGAAAATGCAAACACAAGGGTAAAACCACCAAAGCCTGCCACTGCCAAAAGCATATTGCGCCAAGCATGCTGAGTCGGTGGAAAACGTGTTAGCGCAATCATGGTGATCAGCGCGCCAATGGACGGTGCTGCCCGTAAATAGCCGAGTCCCGCTGGACCAACTTTTAAAATATCTTCAGCAAAAATAGGCAGTAAGGCAATCACGCCACCAAATAAAACTGAAGCCAGATCTAATGAAATCGCCCAAAGTACAATTTTAGTTTTCCAGATAAAGCGAAATCCTTCACTTAAACTACTCCATAACTGATCATGTTCAATGGCAGGAAAAACACGCTTTTTGAGTAAAGAAATTAGAACAAAGCAGACAAATAGCAATATGGCCACACTAATAAGACTGGTTTCTCGACCTAAATATGCCAGCATAAAACCGCCCAGCATCGGACCAATAATCACACCACTTTGCCAGCCAATCGTGGTCCATGTGGCACCATTGGCATAGAGTTCACGCGGGATGAGAAAGGGTTTAAGTGATGTGGCCGACGGGTTATAAAAGCCGCGTATCGTACCGAGTGCAAAAATTACGGCATAAATTCCTAAAGCTAAGCTGTGGGTGGATAAGTGTCCGAGCGTATAAGCATGAAATAACCCCAAAAGTACCAGAGGCAAAGGAAAGGAGAAAAACAGACAAATTTTCATAATGCGCTGTTTATTGAACTTATCGGCAAAATAACCACCCCAAAGCGAAAGCCCTATAAATGGAATCGCCTCTGCCAGTCCGATCAGGCCCAGAGTCAGTGGATCTTTGGTAATGGTATATAACGAGTACGCAACGATAATTTCTTGAATTAAAATGGCCAGCGTTAAGCAAAACTGGTTGATGGTCACAATAGAGAAATCACGATAGCGTAATGCGGCAAAAGCATCCTGTTGAGCGTTCATAAATATCGTATATTGATAATTTTTACTCAGTATAAGTTTGAATTCTTAAAAAATAGCCATTTATATTGATTTTTTAATGATGAAGAATCTTGCAGTTATTTCACGATAAAGCGGGAACAGAATCAGTAAAACTGCTTTTGTTTTAAACAAAGATACGGTATGATTTCGCCTTCCTTACCTGCAGGTCGGTTTGCAATGGTGCAAACGCGCCGAACAGGTGCCTAAAAGAGGTTACTATGGCTAAGTTAAAAACTCGCCGTGGTGCAGCTAAACGCTTCAAAGCGACTGCAAACGGTTTCAAGCGTAAACAAGCGTTCAAGCGCCACATCTTGACCAAAAAATCTGCGAAACGTATTCGTCAATTACGCGGCTGTGTAATGGTTCATGTTTCTGACATGAATTCAGTTCGTCGTATGTGCCCATACATCTAAGGAGATTATAAATGGCTCGTGTAAAACGTGGTGTAGTGGCTCATCGTCGTCACAAAAAAATTCTTGCTCGCGCTAAAGGTTACTATGGTGCTCGTTCACGCGTTTACCGCGTAGCGTTCCAAGCGGTAATCAAAGCTGGTCAATACGCTTACCGTGACCGTCGTCAGAAGAAACGTCAATTCCGTGCTCTATGGATTGCGCGTATCAACGCGGGTGCTCGTCAAAACGGTTTGTCTTACAGCCGTATGATCGATGGCTTGAAAAAAGCTCAAGTGATCATCGACCGTCGCGTATTAGCTGACATCGCTATGCATGATGCAGTAGCATTTGCTGCTTTAGCTGAAAAAGCGAAAGGCGCTTTGGCTGCATAAGCTAGAGATTCAAAAAAAAGACCGCTTTTTAGCGGTCTTTTTTTATGTCTAAAAATGTGCTTGAGGTATATCGATCAACTACGCCTCTTTAAGTTCTAAGTCTTGAAAATGACTAAAGATGTACACAATTGCCACAGGATGAATAAGACAGGCTTACATGCTTCTTCATACAGTAATAAGAAAAGGAGCGTACGCATGAAAGTATTGGTTGAGGGAATCGAGCAAGGCGCGATTGAAATTGAACTGGGACTATTGCCGCGTTTGGGAGAGAGCATCCGGGTTTTTTATGGGCCAGATGCAGAAGTGAAGGGCGTGGTAGAAGGTGTACATCATGTGATTAATCAACATGATGGCGGTCATAAAATTATTCTTAAAATTAAACCCACCTTTTAAAAGTGCTTAAAGGCTTCTGCACGATTAAGCACCTAGTCAGGTTTAGCCGACTTATAGCCCAAAATAATAGGCACATGCACAGATAATAATGGTTAAAAGCACCAGTTTAATTACACTGGACGAGCCGACTTTATGTGAATGCTGTGGAGTACTGTTTGCAATCTGCGCGGTTGGCGTATGTGCCAGTTGTGGCTCAAGCGGAGAGGCTACTGGCGCAGCAGGAAGCGGATGTGCCGATTGGTAGTGATTGGCTACGCGTACAATCAGCTTGGCATGCATATCCTCAATTTTTTCGGCAAACTGGCGTAGTGCAATCTGCTCTTCAGGGCTGAACATCTCACCTGTTGCATGATAAGGATGCTGCCGCTTTTGCTGAATAAAATGGCTTAAGCGTTCTACTTTATGGAGTAACTCATGTGCCAGTTGGGCGGGATACTCGCTCGGCAATAGTGGGAGATATTGGCCTGTTGCTTCGCTCGAGGCTAAAGTATCTGTACCATAAAAAGGCTTGCCGTTCGACTCAAGATCTACTCCCTGAGCTAAGCGCTGTTCAAATAACTCACGAGATAAAAACGCCGAGATGTCTTTCCAGTTGGCAGTTTCCAGATCGGCTTGAACTTTTTTTGCGAGTTTGTCACTTAAATCGTAGCGCCAAAATGTTGTTTCACGAGTATCGGAACGTTGGTTTAGGGGAATCTCAAAAGCTTGATCACTTAAATACCACTCGGCAAGTTCCTGACCCATAATCCAGGCTGTTTTTTGTGTTTTACTATGCGTCACCAGCACATGACTCGACAGCAACTCAACATTTGGATTTGGATTTTTTTCATCGACCAGTAGATTCGAGGCATGAAGACTAATCCGGTATACGCCTTGCTGTTTAAGCCCTTCAAGCCAAACCTGAAAATGCTGAGCCAGTAAATGCTGTGTGATCAGATCTCGAAAATACAGTGTATGCCGTGTAAAGATGCTGTGCTGCTTCCAGCCTGAAAAGCTAAGATCATGATTCAGATATTCATTGCCATAACTGACCAATGCGAGTTGTTGTTTCCAGATTTGATCAAGTGCCATTGTCGAGTTTCTCATTCACACCAGCGCTCATCTTATACGTTTTATAAATACCCTGCCTAGTAATTTTCCTGCGTTTATGCTTCATCAATCCGTTTAAAAACTGTTAGAATGCAGAGTTTTATTTTCTTTATAACTTTGTTGCTTTGAGAGTTACTATGTCACTGGAAGCCCTGACCACCGAAGCGCTTGCTGCAATAGCAGCGGCTGAAGACCTTGCTGCACTCGATCAAGTACGAGTTTTGTTTACAGGGAAAAAAAGCCAGCTTGCAGAACAATCGAAAGCACTGGGAAAAATGGATCCCGAGCAACGCAAAGTGCAAGGTGCGGCCATTCATGCTGTACGTGAAGCCATCAATGCTGCCTTGACCGAACGCCAAACTGCATTACAACAGGCAGCGTTACAACAAAAACTGGCCAGTGAAATGATTGATATCACTTTGCCGGGCCGCGGCCAGCGCATGGGGAGCATTCATCCGGTCACTCAAGTACAAGAACGAATTTGCCAATTTTTTACGAAAGCTGGTTTTACCGTTGCCACTGGGCCTGAAGTTGAAGATGACTATCATAACTTTGAAGCCTTGAACATTCCGGGGCATCATCCAGCACGTGCAATGCACGATACTTTCTACTTTGATGTGAATCATTTGTTGCGCACGCATACATCGGGCGTACAGATTCGTACCATGGAAACCAGCCAACCCCCGATTCGTATTGTGTGTCCAGGGCGTGTATATCGTTGTGACTCAGATCAGACGCACTCACCGATGTTCCATCAAATTGAAGGACTTTATGTAGCAGAGCACACCAGCTTTGCTGAGCTTAAAGGGCTGTTGATCAATCTGTTAAATGAATTTTTTGAAAAAGACTTAAAGGTTCGTTTTCGTCCATCTTACTTCCCGTTTACAGAGCCAAGTGCTGAAGTAGATATTATGGATGAACGAGGTCGCTGGTTAGAAGTATTGGGCTGCGGTATGGTGCACCCAAATGTACTGCGTGCTGCAGGCATTGATCCTGAAAAATACAAAGGTTTTGCCTTTGGTTTAGGTGTTGAGCGTTTTGCCATGTTGCGTTACGGCATTAATGACTTACGGATGTTCTATCAAAATGACGTGCGTTTCTTGCGCCAGTTTGCCTAACAGTTTTTCAGGATTAGATTTAAGGTTTTATAAAGATGAAAATTAGTGAAAGTTGGTTACGCACTTGGGTTAATCCAGCCATTGATAGCGAAACGTTGACCGATCAACTGACCATGCTTGGGCTAGAGGTCGATGAGTTGGCACCGATTGCCAAGCCATTTACTGGAGTTGTCGTGGGGGAAGTGTTGAGCGTTGAGCAGCATCCAGATGCAGATCGCTTGCGTGTCACTACGGTCAATATTGGCAATGGTGAGCCATTACAAATTGTATGCGGTGCACCCAATGTACGTGTAGGCATGAAAGCACCAGTTGCGACCATTGGTGCGGTATTGCCGGGTGATTTTAAAATTAAAAAGGGCAAGCTACGCGGTATTGAATCGCAAGGCATGCTGTGCGGTGCATCTGAGATCGATCTTGAAGATAAAATCGATGGGTTACTCGAATTGCCACAAGATGCACCTGTGGGCACCAACATCCGCGACTATTTGAAGCTGGATGATCATGTAATTGATATCAGTATCACGCCAAATCGCGGTGATTGTTTTAGTATTCGTGGTATTGCACGTGAAATCGGTGTCATTAACCAGTTAACGGTTACGCCACCTGCTATTGCAGCGGTTGAATCTAGCATTTTAGAACAAAAGCAGGTTCATCTCGCGACAGATGGTGCGCCACGTTATTTGGGCCGTGCCATTAAAAATGTCAACGTGCAAGCACAAACGCCTGACTGGATGGCACATGCACTTAGCTGCTCAGGTATTCGCACGCACAGTATTCTGGTCGATATCACCAACTATGTGTTGATGGAACTTGGCCAGCCGATGCATGCTTTCGATTTGGCAAAAATCGACGGCGATATTCATGTTCGTCAAGCAGCAGATCAGGAAAAGCTGGTCTTGTTGAATGAGCAAGAAGTTGAGCTGAACCAAGATATTATGGTCATTGCAGACAATAGCAAAGCTTTGGCAATTGCTGGAATTATGGGTGGCCTAGACTCAAGTGTCACTGATGAAACCCGTGATATTTTCCTTGAAAGTGCCTTTTTCGCGCCGCTAGCGATTGCGGGTCGTGCACGTCGTTTCGGTTTGCATACCGATTCATCACAGCGCTATGAGCGTGGGGTCGACTTTGAATTGCCAATGCTGGCGATGCATCGCGCCAGTGAATTGATTCAGCAATATGCCGGTGGTGAGTTTGGACCAATCAGTGTGGCTGAAAAAGCAGAGCTATTGCCAAAGCGTGATCCGATTACGCTGCATCAATCGCAAGTCGATGCATTACTTGGGTATCGTGTCGAAACCGATTTTATTACCGATGCACTACAGCGTTTAGGTTGCGAAGTGACTGTGGTTGCCACAGGCGAATGGCATGTTGTGCCCCCATCACATCGTTTTGATCTCGCGATTTATCAAGACTTAATTGAAGAAGTTGCGCGTATTCATGGCTACGACAATATTCAGATTGCCTTGCCAAAAATTGATGTTCAGCTTGCACAGTATCAAGATCATCTTGAATTGGCAGCACTGCGTCAAACCGTTGCAACTTTGGGGTATCAAGAAGCCATCAGCTTTAGCTTTGCAGACCTCAAGCTTGAAAAGCAGCTCAATCCGAAGGTAAATCCGTTGGCCTTGGCCAATCCGATTTCAAGTGATTTGGCTGTGATGCGCAGTACCTTGCTTTCAAGCTTAATCCCATGTGTGCAACATAACTTGAACCGTCAGCAAAGTCGTGTACGTTTCTTTGAATTGGGGTTGCGATTTGATTATCAGCATGCAACATCAATTCACGATTTACAGCAGATCCCGACTTTAGCACTGATTGCGGTCGGCTCACGTACACCGGAACTCTGGCATGGCAAAGTACAGCCAATGGATTTCTTTGACCTAAAAAATGAAGTCGAGCAAATTTTAGCTGCGGGTCGTCTCAATGTGAGCTATGTTCGTTCAGAGCGTGTTTGGTTGCATCCGGGTCAATCTGCCGAGATTTTAGTCGATGGACAGTCGATTGGTTATTTGGGGCGTTTGCATCCATCATTGGAAAATGAACTAGATTTGGGCACAACATGGGTTGCTGAAATTGATCAGAAGGCGATTTTGCAATCTTATGTATCTAATTTTACAGAATTATCACGTTTTCCATCGGTTCGACGTGATATTGCCTTATTAATCAGTGATAAGATAAATGTGAGCGATATTCAGCAGTTAATTAAACAAACAGGTGGTGATCTACTCGATTCGACTTGGTTGTTTGATGTGTACACGGGTCAAGGTGTTGAACAGGGTAAACGTTCGCTAGCGTTTGCACTTCTATGGCAGCACCCATCTCGTACGCTTGAAGATGCTGAAATTAAGTCAGGTATGGATAATATAATTCAAGTGTTGGAAAACACTTATCAAGCGACATTGAGGGCCTCATGACAGCATTAACAAAAGCAGACATGGCAGATCATTTAAGCGAACTCACAAGCCTAAATCGCCGCGAAGCGAAACAAATGGTCGAGTTATTTTTTGATGAAATCAGCCAAGCGTTGATTACAGGCGAACACGTAAAACTTTCTGGGTTTGGTAATTTTGAATTGCGTGACAAACGTGAGCGCCCGGGTCGTAATCCTAAGACGGGAGAGGAAATTCCGATTTCTGCCCGTCGCGTTGTGACTTTTAGAGCGGGTCAGAAATTTAGACAGCGCGTAGGAAATGAGCAGGAATAACCTGCTCATTTTTTTATTCTTCTTTTAAATGCCGATGCTATATTGGCCATGTGTTGAGCTGTGTACGTCGAGTAATTGATTTGATTGTGTCGGTTTGGTTATCAAATTTTCTTGATCACCAGACATAAAAAAAGAGAGCCATAAGGCTCTCTTTTTTTCAAATAATCTAAAATCTAGATTATTTAGCAGCAGCTGAAGAAGCAGCTTGAGCAGCGTCAGTAGCAGCAGCAGCAGCGTTAGTTGCAGCGTCAGCAGCAGCAGCAGCAGAAGCAGGAGCTGAAGTAGCAGCAGCTTCTACAGCAGCTTGAGCTTCAGAAGCAGCAGCAGTTGCTTGAGAAGCAGCTGTGTTAGCGTCAGCAGCAGCTTGTTCAGTTTTCTTTGCACAACCAACGAAAGCTAAAGTAGTAGCGATAGCAGCAGCAATTGCGATTTTCTTGAATAACATGGCATCACTCTCATAAAAAAATTGAGATTAAAAAAAACCTACGTTAGCCTGTTTGTGCTTTAATTATTCCTAAAACGTGGTTAGGTAACAACGCATAGAGCAGTCTAACTGGTCTGCGGATATGCTATCACTGCCCTTTGCGAATTACTACTGCCTGATGTGAAAAAGTGGCTAAAAAAACGATAAAATTGTCTGATTTTTAACAGAAAATAACAATCAAGACTGAATTTTATATTGGATGAACACGGGTTAACTAGTTAAATTTTATACAGTTTTTATAATTGAAGATGATATTAATCAAGTGCTTACACGAAATTTAACATAGAAAACCGTCAATTGTATATTTATGTAAATTAAGTCAACCAAACAAAAAAGGCTGTCGTTATAGACAGCCTAGATTGAGTATTCGCAGCAAAACTTAGTTTGCGGCTTTACGCTTCATTTGGTCAAAGAAATCATCATTGGTTTTGGTTTCTTTCATACGATCCAGTAAGAACTCCATTGCGGCAAGCTCATCCATAGGATGAAGCAATTTACGCAAGATCCAGACTTTACGCAGGTTATCTTCGTCCATCAGGCGTTCTTCACGACGCGTACCAGATTTCTTGATATTCATCGCAGGGAAGACACGCTTTTCAGCAATACGGCGATCTAGGGTAATCTCTTGGTTACCTGTACCTTTGAATTCTTCGTAGATCACATCATCCATTTTACTGCCAGTTTCAATTAAGGCAGTTGAGATGATGGTCAGTGAGCCACCTTCTTCGATATTACGTGCAGCACCAAAGAAACGCTTTGGACGCTCAAGTGCATGCGCATCGACACCACCAGTCAAGACTTTACCCGATGATGGAATCACTGTGTTATACGCACGTGCAAGGCGGGTAATCGAGTCAAGCAAAATCACCACATCTTTTTTGTGTTCAACCAAGCGTTTGGCTTTTTCAATCACCATTTCGGCCACTTGAACATGACGTGCAGGTGATTCATCAAAGGTTGAAGCAACCACTTCACCGCGTACGGTACGTTCCATTTCGGTGACTTCTTCTGGACGTTCGTCGATCAGAAGAACAATCAGGAACACTTCTGGGTTATTGCGAACAATCGATTGTGCAATACTTTGCAACAACATGGTTTTACCGGCTTTTGGCGGCGCAACGATAATTGAACGCTGACCTTTACCAATCGGTGCGATTAAGTCGACTACACGCGTCGTTAAATCTTCTGTGGTGCCGTTACCTAGCTCCATCACCAGTTGTTCGGTTGGGAAAAGCGGTGTGAGGTTTTCAAATAAAATTTTATTACGCGAGTTTTCAGGCGTATCGTAGTTAATCTGGTTAACTTTAAGCAATGCAAAGTAACGTTCACCTTCTTTAGGTGGGCGAATCGTTCCTGTGATGGTGTCACCGGTGCGCAAGTTAAAGCGACGGATCTGGGACGGGCTCACATAAATGTCGTCTGGACCTGCCAGATAAGAACCAGCAGCTGAACGTAAAAAACCAAAACCATCAGTGAGAATTTCGAGAACACCGTCGCCAAAAATCTCTTCGCCATTCATTGCATGACGTTTCAAGATGGCAAAGATAATATCTTGCTTGCGGTTACGAGCCATACCTTCAAGGCCCATAAACTCTGCAATCTTAATGAGTTCGCCAATCGGTTTTTTCTTGAGTTCGGTTAAATTCATAAGTGGTCAGATAGATAAAAGGAGTGTGTGGAGCACAGAAATGGAAAGAGATAAAGGTCAGCCGCAAGCATTCAAATGACGATAAGAATCGCACTTGCACAATCACAAACGCAGAAGTTTGTTTGGTTATTTCAGTATAGAAATAGATGAAGCAATTTCTGTTGCCGAGCGGCGATCTTATGTTTTGTGTCTTGCGAAAAGGAGGCAAATGAAGTGATTTTCCTTCAGCACTTCCTGCTCAAGAACTATAAGTCAGATCAGGGTGATTGTCAATTTCCATGCAAAAAAAATACGCTATCGAACAATAGCGTATTTGATGATGGTGCGTATAAATCGGCTTATACGTTGTCATCGATAAATGCAGCAAGTTTTGAACGCGGTGCAGCGCCAACTTGTTGAGCAACCACTTCACCATCTTTGAAAAGTAAAAGTGCAGGGATGTTGCGAATGTTGTATTTCACTGCAGTATCTTCACATGCAGTTACATCCACTTTTACAATTTTGACTTTACCTTCGTATTCACGAGACAGATCTTCAAGAACAGGTGCAATTGCTTTACAAGGTGCACACCAGCCTGCCCAGAAATCTACAAGAACGGGAGTTTCAGCATCTAAAACGTCTGCTTGGAAGTTAGCATCAGTTGTATTTACAATAGTGGCAGACATAGGTCGCTCCAAATTTATTTTTTGCGGATATAGAAGTTAGACAAATACAGAAATTAAGTATGACATAACCTTCTAGATCAATATAAGGGTTGATTCGTATTATTCAAGGTTATGTGAATTTTGTCTAATGGATGCTTGCGATACTTGTAATCGTAATCCACTATCGTAAAATGGCGATCTAAGGGGAAATCAAGCTTAAAAGATCAGCGAAATGGCTTTTCAATTGGGTGCGTGTGAATTAATCTTAGCGACAATTTTATAAAGGTTTATATCAATAATGGCTGATTTTTTGATAGATGAAGAATTACTTGCTGCCATCGATATGGGATCGAACAGTTTTCACTTGGCCATTGCACGTGTAGATCATGGCGAAGTAAAAAAAGTGGCTTCTATGTCAGAAAAGGTTCAGCTGGCAGCGGGCCTAGATGAAAATAAAAATTTAACCGAAGCTGCACAACAGCGGGGGCTTGCATGTCTGGCTCGTTTTGTCGGACGTTTAGGGTCGGTGCAGCCCAACCGTTTACGAATCGTGGCGACCAATGCGCTTCGACAAGCCAAAAATGGTCATGAATTTATTCAGCGTGCGGCTGAAATTTTACCTAAACCCATTGAAATTATTGCAGGGCGTGAAGAAGCTCGCCTGATTTACTTGGGCGTATCGCATACCATGGCCAATGGTGGGCGTCGTTTGGTCGTCGACATTGGCGGCGGGTCGACCGAATTTATTATTGGCGAAGAATTTGAGCCGATTCAAACTGAATCCTTACAAATGGGCTGTGTGGCATTTACTAAAGCTTATTTCGCTGAAGGGGAAATAAGCGTCAAGATTTTTGATAAGGCTGTCGTGGCTGCACGCAAAGAGCTTTCGGCAATTGCCAATATCTATAAAGCTGAAGGGTGGGATACCGTTGTGGGATCCAGCGGTACCATCAAGGCGGCCAAACAGATCATGGTCAATATGGGGCTAAGCGACGAGCAAGAAAATGTTACGCGTGAGGGCCTTGAAAAATTAAAAGACAAATTATTGAAGTTTCGTCATATCAGTGAAATTGATTTTGAGGGACTAAAAGAAGATCGACGAGCAGTTTTGCCAGCTGGATTGGCCATTTTGTTCGCAGTATTTGATGTTTTGAATATTGATAAACTCGCTTATTCAGACGGCGCACTGCGTGAAGGGGTGATGTACGATCTGCTTGGGCGCTTCAAACATGAAGACATTCGTGACCGCAGTGTACAGGCCTTAATGGGGCGTTATAATGCCGATACCAAACAGGCCGAGCGAGTGGTGAATACTGCACAGCAACTCTTTGATCATGTTGCTGGTCGTCTGGATTTACTCAGTGAAGACAGTGACTTATTGCGTCGCGCTGCCTATTTACACGAAATTGGTTTGGCCATCAGTCATGGTGGATACCATCGCCATGGTGCATATTTATTGCAACATTCTGATATTCCCGGCTTTTCACAAATTGACCAAAACCATCTGTCGCATCTGGTTGCACATCATCGCCGTAAATTGCGCAGTGATGTTAAAACCGATGTTTTAAAGGTGGGTGGGGTCAAACTGATGTATTTATGTTTACTTCTTCGCCTTGCTGTTTTACTCAACCATAGTCGCAGTGATCAGATGCTTCCTGCCATTGAATTAAACATTGTAAATGATCAACAATGGCAACTTAGCGTTTCTGGTGATGCCAAACAATGGCCATTGCTGGTTGCCGATTTGCATGATGAGCAAGAGCAATTTAAGCACTGGGACATTGAGTTGAATATTCAGTCGGAAAAATTTATCGATTAACTCGATTTGGTTAATTTAGGGATAATGCTCGACTTATGAAAAATAAAGCTGCTCAGTCTAAAGCGTGGACAACGGTTCAAATTGCGCGACACCCAGATCGTCCGCAGTTTTTAGATTATGTCGGTGAAATCTTCACTGAATTTGATGCGCTGCACGGTGACCGTCTATTTGGTGATGACGGTGCGATGGTGGGTGGTTTGGCTCGCTTTGAAGGTCGTCCTGTGATGGTCGTGGGTCAACATCGTGGCCGTAGTACACGTGAAAAACTCAAGCACAACTTCGGGATGTGTAATCCTGAAGGCTACCGCAAATCACAACGTTTGCTCGATATGGCAGAACGTTTTAACCTGCCGGTATTTACGTTTATTGACACCATGGGTGCTTATCCGGGTGTAGGTGCAGAAGAGCGCGGTCAAGCTGAAGCAATTGCAACCAGTTTGGCACAGCTTTCAAGCCTAAAAGTACCTGTGATTGCTACCGTATTGGGTGAAGGTGGTTCAGGTGGTGCACTTGGAATTGGTGTGGCAGACCGCGTTATCATGTTATCGCACAGTATTTATTCAGTGATTTCACCTGAAGGCTGCGCATCGATTTTGTGGAAAACGGCTGAAAAAGCAGAACAAGCCAGTGATGCTTTGGCATTGACCGCAGATAAACTACAAAAAATCGGTATTGTAGAGTATGTGGTCGATGAAGGTGAAGGCGCGCATGTCAATCCAGATCAGGTTATGCAAAATCTGCAAGTCGTGTTAAAACAAGCGCTCGATGAATTGCTAGCTATGGATGCAGATGAACGATGCGAAGCGCGTTACCAACGTTTAATGAAATTTGGCAGCGAAAATTTAGGCATCGCCTCTTAATACAGGCCCAGCAATTCTCTGCTGATTCGGTCTTTCTCATTGGATGTAGTGGTGGTATGGATTCCATGCTACTGCTGCATGTGATGTCTGAACTCTTTCCTCATAACATTCGTGCCATTTATATCGACCATCAGCTGCAATCGAGCAGCCGTGCATGGGGCGATTTTATCCAGAATTTTGCACAGCAACATCAGATTCCAGTCACCATCCAACCCGTCGATGTTGAGGCAGGCAACCTTGAAAATCAGGCACGCCAAGCACGTTATGCTGCCTTTTTACGCCATGCACAGCCCAACGATATTCTGGTGTTGGCACATCATCAAAACGATCAGGCCGAAACCGTATTACTTCGCCTCCTTTCAGGCACTGGTGTTCAGGGCTTAGCGGCCATGAAGGAACACGATCACATTCAGACACTTCATCGCTGGCGTCCTTTTTTATCACTGTCTCGGCAGCAGATTCAGGCGTGGGTAGATCAACTTGCATTGCCTTATGTACAAGATGAGACCAATTTTGACACACGCTATGATCGTGCTTGGTGTCGGGAGCAGCTTTGGCCGCTACTGGAACAACGCTTTCCCAAGATGCAGGACGCGGTTGCGCGTACCAGTGTATTGATGCAAGACGCGCAAACCATTTTAGATGAGGTGTTGCAACAAGATTTAGCTGCCACGGGTTCGGACAACCATCTGATGCTGCAACCATTTTTACAGCTTTCAGCTGCCCGCCAGAGGCAACTGTTATCGTTTTGGATGAAAGGCAAAGCAACTTACAGGCCTTCTCTGGATATGGTGAACCGTCTGCAAGAGGAAGTCATTCACGCTAAAGCCGATGCTCAAGCTGCCTTACATTGGAACGGTTTTTATTATGTTCGCTATCAGCAGATTTTGCATCGTATTGCACATGCCGTTTATACCGCTCAAACATTGCCTCAGCAGCAAACACTTGCTGACTTGAAACTCGATCACATGCTTGAGTTGTCATCGGGTCGTTATATCTTAAAAGCAGCAGATATTGGACTATCTAAAGCTCTTCTGGCACGTGAGCTCACTGTGCTTGCACGTCAGGGCGGCGAAAAGATTCATTTTTATGGTCGGGTTGGACATTGGCCACTTAAAAAAGCGATTCAGAACGCACAAATTTTCCCTTGGTTACGTCACACAATTCAAATATTGCTGGTAGATAATGTTATGCTAGGGGTTTTTACGCCCAATGGGTTTTGGCTGGCACAATCTGACTATTGTGAAGTCGGGGGATGGCAACCTTATTTAATTTCTGACGTCAATCATTTGCGAGTTGAGCATAATTCATGAGTGCGACATTAAATTCAAATATCACATTTATTGGTGGTGGTAATATGGCGCAAGCCCTGATTGGGGGGCTGGTTGCGCGTGGATTACCCTCAACTCGGATTACCGTTTCTGATCCGGTCGAAGCAATTCGCCAAGTACTTCAAGAAAAAGAAATTCATGCCATCGATGATAATCTTCAAGCGATTAAAAATGCAGATGTTGTGGTATTGGCTGTTAAACCGCAGGTATTGGCTCAGGTACTTAAGCCACTTCAAGGCTTGTTTGAAGATAAACTGATTGTGTCTGTGATTGCTGGTGCAGAGATTGCAACGATTGCCGCTTTAACCGGAGCCAAACGTATTGTGCGTGTAATGCCCAATACACCTGCTTTGGTACAAACGGGTGCACATGGCTTGTATGCACACGAGACAGTCAGTGCAAAAGATCGTGAACTGGCTAGCCAAATTCTAGCAGCTACAGGTCTGACCATCTGGGTACAGTCTGAGGCACAGATCGATGCAGTCACAGCGGTTTCTGGCTCTGGTCCGGCGTACTTTTTTTACCTAATGGAAAGCATGATCCGTGCGGGTAAAAACATGGGACTAGATGAAAAAGTTGCCACCGCATTGACGCTGCAAACCGCATTGGGTGCAGCGCAAATGGCCATTACCAGTTCGAGCACTCCGTCTGAGTTAAGAAAAAATGTGACTTCTCCAAACGGAACGACTCAGGCCGCACTTGAAGTATTTGATCGTGCTCAAATCTCTCAAAATATTCAGGCTGCGCTTGCCGCAGCGCAAAAAAGAAGTCAAGAGTTAGCCCGCGAGCTCAGCGACAGCACCAAAACGACTTAAGTAGGATAGGAACACTATGGCGAGTTCTGCGCTCATTTTTGGTATTTTAATTAATGTTGCCATTTTATTGGTATTTTTTCGATTTCTCATCCAGTTGACTGGGGTTACTCCCTATAATCCTGTGGTTTTATCTACCGTTAAAGCCACCAAAATTGTAGATATTTTTAGCCGTATTTTTCCAACGGTTGCCAAAGGCCGCGTGAATCTTGCAGCGATTGCGCTGTTGGTCATGCTGTATTTACTTAAGATTTTTGGTGTGATGTATCTTTCGGGTGCAATGCCAAATAGTCCGATTCATTTACTGATTCTGACTTTTGTCACCATGATTCAGGATTTAATCCGTTTTTGTCGTTACCTGATTTTTGCTACGATTATTTTGAGCTGGGTGGTGATGTTTACCCAGTCTCGCTCGCCTTATATCGAAGTGATTCAAGAGCTTGCCGAACCTTTACTGGCACCTTTTCGCCGGTTATTGCCAAACATGGGCATGATTGATTTATCGCCTATTTTGGCCTTTTTGGCGTTGTATATTGCTGAAATTCTGATGAATGAAGTGGCTAAAGTTCTTCTGACCGGACTATAAATTGCTTTTAAAAAAGGGCCGATTTGATCGGCCTTTTTTTATGGAACATGCTTAATGGGCTTCTTCCCAGTTTAAACCTTTACCGACTTCCACCAGTAAAGGAACCGAAATATCTACCACCGATTGCATGGTGGCTGCAAGCTGTGGTGCAAGCTGGTCTGCAACTGCCGCATCGACTTCAAAAACCAGTTCATCGTGTACTTGAAGCAGTAACTTGGCTTGATCTTTTGGCAGCATTTTATCGACTTTAATCATCGCCAATTTAATAATATCGGCAGCACTGCCTTGCAGCGGCGCATTAATTGCGGCACGCTCGGCACCTTTACGTACCATCATGTTGCGTGCATCGATATCTGGCGTATATAAGCGTCGTCCTAAAATGGTTTCGACAAAACCTTGCTCCAGTGCAATCTGGCGCGTGCGCTGCATGTATTCATAAATACCCGGGTAGCGCTGGAAGTATTGCTTGATATAATTTTGCGATTCTTCACGAGTGAATCCTAATTGACGAATCAAACCAAATTCAGACATACCATAGAGCAGGCCAAAATTGACGGCCTTGGCTTGTCGGCGCTGATCATTGGTGACGTCTTCCAGTGCGATGTTGAGTACTTCTGCCGCGGTACGTCGATGTACGTCCTGACCATTTTTAAACGCGTCAAGTAAGGCGTCATCCTGAGAAAAGTGCGCCATTAAACGCAATTCAATCTGTGAGTAATCGGCAGCCAACAACACTCGGCCTTCAGGTGCAATGAAGGCTTTACGAATTTGACGACCAATTTCACCGCGAATTGGAATATTTTGTAGGTTCGGATCAGACGATGACAAACGGCCTGTCGCAGTCAAGGCCTGATGATAACTGGTATGAACCCGATGCGTTTCGTTATGAGACTGCTCGACCAAACGGTCGGTATACGTATTTTTGAGTTTAGAAAGCGTGCGGTGTTCTAAAATCACCTCGGCAATCGGATGGTCAACTTTTTCCAAAATGCTTTCACTGGTACTGTGTTGTCCGGTGGCCGTTTTTTTGCCGCCTTTAAGCCCCATCTTATCGAACAGGATTTCACCCACCTGTTTGGGTGAGCTGACATTAAAGGTTTCACCAGCCAGTTCGATGGCCTGATCTTCAAGCCCTTGAATGGTGTTTGTGAATTCCCCACTTAACCGACCCAGAAAGTCATGGTCAAGTTTAATGCCTGCTTCTTCCATTCCGGCCAAGATACGCGCTACAGGGACTTCAATCTGGTACAAAAGCTGTTCAAGTTCTGGACTCTGTTTGAGTTTTTGCGCCAGTACCTCATAGAGTCGGTAGGTGACATGCGCATCTTCTGCGGCATAATGCGCAGCCACTTCAAGATCAATCTGATTAAAGGTTTTTTGTTTGGCGCCTTTACCTGCAATTTGCTCAAAGGTGGTGGTGAGGTGACTTAAATAGACCCGTGCCACATCATCCATACCATGTCGTGTCGCGACCGAGTTCAGCACATAAGAGGCCAGCATGGTATCGAAGTACCAGCCTTTAAGTTCAATGCCATGATTCGCAAAGATATGTGCATCATACTTAAGGTGATGGCCAATTTTACCAACCTGTTCATCTTCTAAAATGGGTTTAAGCTGAGCCAGTACCTGCTCACGGTTCAATTGTTCAGGTGCGTGTTCATAGTCATGAGCCAATGGTACGTAGTAGGCGTCTTGTGCATCAAACGCCACAGAGAAGCCCACCATTTGTGCTACACGATAATCTAAACTGGTGGTTTCAGTGTCGATTGCGAAGCGCTTTTCGCTCTGGAAGCGTTGCAATAAGGCATCCCAAGCAGCTTGTGTTAGCACTGTATGATAATTTGCCGTGCCAAGTTGATCATCTTCACTGGTCAGGCTGGCCTGATCTTCAGTTTCAATCGCAGGTGCAGCATGTATCTTTTCAATTTCTTGACTGGCTGCTTTGTAGCTGCTGCTTACCGGATTATTGGGATGATCTAGCGACTGTAACTGGTTTCTAAATTCAAGCTCGGTATATAAATTGCGCAAACTTTCCACATGCGGTTCACGTAGTTGTAAGTCGTCCCAAGTCAGTGCAATATCGAGATCACACACAATACTGGCCAACTGATGGTCAATCGCAATACCATCTGCATGTTCTTTGATGTTTTGCCCGACTTTTCCTTTAATCTTGTCGACATTTTCCAAGATACCGCCAATCGAGCCATATTCTGTAAGTAATTTGGCTGCGGTTTTTGCACCTACGCCCGGCACCCCCATAATGCCATCCGAGGCATCACCCATCAGGGTGAGGTAGTCAATAATCTGATTTGGCCAGACACCAAACTTCTCAAATACACCCTGGATATCCATAGGTTTGTCTTTGAAGCTGTCTTCAAGCGTGACTTTTTCAGTCACAAGCTGTGCCATGTCTTTGTCGCCCGTCGAAATCAGAACCTGATGTCCTTCCTTTTCAGCGCGTTTGGCCAGTGTTCCAATCACATCGTCGGCTTCTGCACCCGGGAGCATATACAGCGGAATTCCCAAGGCCTTAATCAAGGCATGCAAATAAGGGATTTGCTGTGCGAGTTCCTCCGGCATGCTTGGACGATCACCTTTATAAATTGGCGAAAGTTCATGACGAAATGTCGGTTCAGGAGTATCAAAAATCACAGCCATGTGCGTCGGCTGGGTACGACGCATTAACTTTTGAATGGCGGAAATGGCACCACGAATGGCATTGGTCTGAAGGCCTGTTGACGTGGTCAAGGGGGGGAGTGCATGAAACGCACGAAACAAAAAGTATGAGCCATCAACCAAGACAAATGGTGGCATTGAACATTTCCTCACAAACAATTGGCTCTTATTCTACGTGAAAAAGCATCGAAATGCTGAGATTCACTTTTACGGTTGTTTTGTATGTCTAAATATACGCTCAAGACATCATGGTTTAAAATGAGAGTTCAATCCATGTGTTTGTTTTTTTGATCATGTATAAAAACGATAAACAAAAGATCAGCATCATCGTGCTCATGCTGGGCGTGGGCACAGTGATGAGCTATGTACTTCACGCGACAGATCTAGCGGTTGTGCTGGGTACATTGATGCTGTTTGTGCTGATGTATTATCTCAATCGTTTAGACAAACGCCTTCAGCAGCTTGAGCAGCGCCATGCGGTTGCCTTTTCAGTCACATCTATGCGTGGTTGGCAGTCTGGTGTTTGGCTGGGTGTATTGATCGCACTGATCGGTGGGTTTATTGGCGTTGTATGGATGCCAATCCTTGGTGCCGTGATCGGACTGTGGAGCTTGTTGCAGATGTTTAATGCTCTGACGGAGCGTTTAAATCACATTGAATCTCTCACATCCACACAGCACACAGATCGTCAGGTTTCTGATACAGCGTTCGATCGCCTAAAGACCGATCCCTCAAGTTCATCTTCTTCATCTGCACTCTCGACCTCGGCGCATCCCATTCAGGATGCGCAGTCACAACATACGTTACAGCCGCTGAATGTATTTTTATCTGAAGTCGCGCCATCGACTAATGCAGTATTAGCTCAGACCAAAACTTCAAATGCATCAACATGGTGGCAGCCTGTTCAACACTGGTTATTGCACGGCAATCCAATTTTGCGTGTCGCGATTGTGGTGCTGATGATTGGGGTCGTGCTGTTACTTCGTTTTGCCAGTGAGCACTGGCAATTAAGTTTGAGTGTGAAATTGCTGGCCATTGCACTAACGGGTGGTGCGGCGACAGTGCTTGGATTTTACTTGCGTCATAAAAATGCACTGTTTGCAGTGGCTTTACAAGGTGCAGGCCTTGCCATCATTTTCTTAACCTTGGTATTTGCGCATCACTTTGAGGTTATTAAAGAGCTGATGACCGCTAGCCTGTGTTTTGCAGTCTTACTGCTAATCACGATTGCCCTCAGTCTCTTTCAAAATGCACTGTATTTATCGATACTGGCACTGTCGATGGCCTATCTTGCGCCTCTTTTGATTCCACAGTACCACCCAGAGAGTGTGTTTTTACTCAGTTATTATTTGGTCATCAACCTTGCGGTTGCGGCGATTAATTTTGTCAAACCATGGAAGCTGCTTCATCAATTGGCTTTTGTGGCCTCGGGTCTGATCGCGGGAAGTTACATCAGTGTATATGCCAAGCCCGAGCAGTATGCGGTTTTAGATCAAATTCTCTGGCTGCATATCGGATTATTTATCTGGCTGAGCATACGTTATAGTCAATTAATTAAAAAAGAATATCTAAGTCTTAAAGCACATAATCAGTTTGTGTTGCCGCCATTAATAGATGTAGGGCTGATATTTAGTGTGCCTATTCTGGGTTTTTCAATGCATGCGGTCTTGATGCAGCAGTCAAGTACGGCACTAACATTGGGAGCACTGGCACTCGGTGTGACCTATAGCGGACTCGCGTGGTGGATCAAGCAAAAACAATCAGAATTGTCGGTACTGGCCAAAAGCTTTTTTATCTTGGCAGTGGCCTTTATTTCTTTAATTTTTCCACTCTGGAAAGGTGCGCACTGGAGTGCTGTAGGTTGGGTGGTTCAGGGGGCTGCACTGATTGTGTGGGGCGTGACTGAGCGTTATTCAGTTAGTCGTTATTTAGGTTGTGTTTTGGTATTTTTAAGTTCTTTGGCACTATTTGATCAGTTTTGGTCTGTTCAGGGATTTCCGACGTTAAGCACCACCATTTATGCAATTGCCCAGTTTGTTGCTGCCTACTTTTTGTTTCAATTTGCCGAGCAGCAAAAACAACCGCCTATTTTGGCCAGTCTCTTTTTGGCTTTGGGGCTTTACGCTGGCGCATTGGCTGGTGTACACGCCTTGGCATGGCAATCGAGTGGTTTAAGTCCATATTTAGCGATCAGCGTGCTGTTGTTGTTTGGATTTGCTCGTTTTGTCGCGGCCAGAAAACAAAATACTAGCCATACGGCAGAACTCATTTTAGCTACGGTCTTACTGTTACTCAGCTACGTAGAACTGGTTAACTATGGTTTGTTTGCAAGTTTTAAATGGCTGAACTTGATTCAGCAGTTGAATTTTGTTGTGGCACAAGGGTTCGTGTTGTTGTTGTTTTTACGTACCACGCGTTACGCTGACGCTTCCTTAATCATGCAGCACGTTGCTGCTTCGGTGGTCTGGTTAGCACTTGCAGCACTCGGTCCAGTGCTGTGGCCAGCAGAAGCTATTTTATCTTTGGCACTCGCTCCGGTGGTGTATGCAATGGTCTGTATGTCTCGGGGTACTTCAGGTGTAATGCAGTATCCTGCGGTATGGGGCATCACTTGGATTTGGCTCATTGTGGTGAGTTTGCAGCAAGCGCCATTTACCGCGTATCTATTGCCTGTGTTGAATCCGGTAGATGGATTGTCATTGATGGTACTGACGGCTTTACTCTGGGCAATTTACCGAAAAGAATTTTTGCCTCAACAGCATGGCTTAGAGTGGGCGAGTAAAGTCATAAGCATTTTAATGGCTCTTTTGGTACTCAGTAGTATCGTGGTGCGTGCATTACATGTCTATCTGGGAACACCGCTTTGGGGGATATCGATCTGGTCGAATGGTGCAGTACAACTGAGCCTGACTTTGCTGTGGGTCATTTTGGCCTTTGTGTTGATGACTTTTTCCAGCCAAAGACACATTCGTCAGATCTGGTTTGTCGGTGCAGCCTTACTGGGAATTGTGGTGATCAAACTGGTCAGTCTGGATTTGTCACAAAGTGGCACCTTAACTCGAGTGGTTTCGTTTATTGGTGCTGGAGGTGTGATGCTGGTCATTGCTTATCTGGCGCCTTTACCGCCTGCCAGCAAAATAGCAGATAAAAATGATACTTAGAATGGCTAAATTTTATCTTGTGTGCGCGTGAGTTTAGTCTGCTGATATATCGTGATATGAGACGTTTAGAGTTTTTAATATCTGCTAGTCAAACGATGGGTCATTGATTTTTAGAACGTAAGGTTGAGATGAGTGGTGTGCCAATCCGTTGTGGGTGGCACACTGTAAACAAAATGGTTGTTAGTTTAAGTTAAGCTTTAGGTTCACGCTTAAGTGATTCTTTATTGGCATATTGATCGATTTCATCTTCGTTTAGCGCGCTAATAGGTGGGCGATCAACAAAGCCCATTTTGGGTACTGGAATTTCAATTTGGTTTTCTAAAAAGCCATTGCGGATGCGTTCTTGCAATTCATCACGTGATTTTAAGAAAAATTCCTGCCTGCACCATACGGTAAATAAAAGCTCGATTGAAGATTCACGAAAAGCGGTAACGGTCACCTCAGGTTTCGGTTCATCTAGAGCCAATGGGTATTTAGATGCCACATCTAACAATACCTTGCGAACTTTCATGATGTCTTCTTGGAAGTTGATGGCTAATGTAATGGGAATTCGTCGAATCGGATACTTTGACAGATTCATTACGGGTGCACGAATCAGTTGCTCATTTGGCAAACGTACATATACATTATCTAAAGTGAGCAGTTTGACCGACAGTAAATCGATTGAAATGACTTCGCCTTCAATGGTTTGACCACGTATCAGCGTAATCTGAATGGTGTCACCTACCTCAAAAGAGCCTTCACCAATCAGGAACAGTCCACTAATCAAGTTACTGGCCGAGGTTTGCGAGGCAAAACCCAGCGCTACGGTAAGAATCCCTGCTGCGCCTAAAAATACACTGAGCTTAAAGCCCGCTTCTTTTAGGCTGGCCATCACAAAGATTAAGAAAATAAAATAAAAAATCCCGCGTCGCCACACCATGCTTTGATGGGCATTAAAACGATGCCCAATGGTACGAATAAAGGTATTCGAGACCAGTCGGGCAATGATAAACCCGATTAAACACAGTACCAGTGCAACCAGCAATTCGCTCAGACGGTCCAGATTGATATTGGTAAAAATCCCTTTAAGACTCACGGCAACATCTTTCGGGATATTGGAATCAGCCATACTACGTCCTAGAAAAATGAATCAAACATATTAAACAATGCACCACCTGGTGAACGCGGTGGATGTACATAAATGACTTCACCGGCCAGAGGTGGCGTCCGGTTTTCAATCCGAATACGCGGTGGCTTGTCGTAGCCTTCATGCAAAACTTTAATTTGTGAGGTCCATAAGCGCTGTGTACTTTCACTGTAAAACAGAGGCAATGCAGCCACGGGGACATTCATCCGGTCAAATCGCAATTGCTGACTGCTGGTGTTGTGGAATTCGACAGGGGTTACGGCACGAAAGGCGCGTGGCTTGAGTTGGTTGATATCGGTACGCCCATCCACTGCGGTGGCATAACAGATTTCACCATTACGACGATCTGGACCAAACCAAGTATCTTTAGGCTGAATCACTGGAAGATCAAACAATGGTTCACGCTGACCCTCGACAAATCCTGCGATCCAAAGTGGCGTACTAATATATAAAGTACCGCGCTGGCCTGCCGGAATATAAATTGGATCGACTGGTTTAATCACCACAGAACGATCTGCAAGGCGTGGCATTAACTGAAAGGTTTCATGGGTTTTTTTAAACATGTAGCGTTCAATTTTACGCGGCTGCGGGCAGGCAAAATTGGTATCGGTAATTGAATGCCAGTTTTGTTCGTAATCGTATTGATATTGCGGACGATGATATTCCAGCCGCCATTCATTGATCCCACGCGTCAATCGAAAAAGCAGAGAACCAAATTGCCAAGCTTTGACTTGGTGTAATTCAAATGTATGCTCGCCCCACCATTTTAAATGTGGGGATGCAAGCTCCTGAAGGTCGTGTTGTTGAGTCAAGTCGAAAAAATCCTCTGCTGAGTTTATCTAAAACGGACTTCACGCTGTCATGCGCTTAGAGTACACTCAAAACTATCTTTATGATCATTATAAATTTGTGATGCAAATACTCAAACAAATACAAATTCCTTATAGTTTTGCAAAACGTCATGGTGTCTTGTTGAGATACGACGGTGATCAGGTTTTTATTGTTCGAAAACAAACAACCGCATGGATTGCATTACAAGAAGCACGTCGAATCGTGGGCAGGGCGGCACAATATGAACTTTGTGACGAGCAAAAGTTTAACGCCTTGCTCAGTTCTAGTTATGCTGGAGATCGTGGAGAGTCGCAGCAGGTTGCCGCAGGGCTAGAAGATCATCCTGACTTATTGAGTCTGGCAGATCAAGTACCCGAAGCAGAAGATTTGATGGATCAGGAGGATGATGCCCCGATTGTTCGTCTGATCAATGCCTTACTGTCAGAAGCAATTCGCGTCAATGCATCGGATATTCATATCGAGGCATTTGAGAAAAAGCTTTCCGTGCGGTTGCGTGTCGATGGTCAATTACGTGAAATTGTGCAGCCGCGCCGTGAACTGGCACCACTGTTGGTGTCACGGATTAAAGTAATGGCTAAGCTGGATATTGCTGAAAAACGTATACCTCAAGATGGCCGTATTTCTTTGCGTTTAGCTGGCCGTGAAGTCGATGTGCGTGTCTCGACTTTGCCGTCATCGCATGGTGAGCGGGTAGTGATGCGATTGCTCGATAAGCAGGCTGGTCGCTTAAATATGACGCATTTGGGGTTGATGCCCGAAGATTATGAGCGTCTGGATTACTTGGTCCATCGTCCACATGGGATTATTTTGGTCACGGGGCCTACGGGTTCAGGAAAAACCACGACACTTTACGCGGCTTTATCTGATTTAAATGACAATACTCGAAACATTCTAACGGCTGAAGATCCAATCGAATATCAGCTAGAGGGGATTGGTCAGACGCAGGTGAACAACAAAGTCGACATGACATTCGCGCGTGCCTTAAAGGCCATGTTACGGCAAGATCCAGACGTGGTCATGGTCGGCGAAATTCGTGATCTTGAAACGGCTGAAATTGCAGTTCAAGCCTCACTGACAGGTCACTTGGTTCTATCTACCTTGCACACCAATACCGCTATTGGCGCCGTGACACGTTTAAAAGATATGGGAATTGAACCCTTTTTATTGTCGAGTTCATTAATTGGTGTGATTGCACAGCGACTGGTTCGAACTTTATGTTCGCACTGCGCTACATGGCGCGAGGCAGACGACTTCGAACGGCAAATTTTTCAAAATGTTCAATCTGATCGAACGCATCTTCAATTGCCAGAAGCTCAAGGGTGTGAACATTGCTCCTATCTTGGATTTACCGGTCGAACAGCCATTTATGAAATTGTCCCTATCGATGAACATATCCGTCGTCTAATACATGGCAATGCTGCCGAATTTGAACTAGAAGCCTATGCGCGTCGTAGCGCAGGTTCAATCCGAGACGACGGACTCAAAAAAGTACTGGCGGGTAAAACCACGCTTGAAGAAGTACTTCGTGTGACCAATCAAGCTGAAGAATAAAAAAAGCACCTCAATGGAGGTGCTTTTTTACAAACTGCTCAATCAATTAAGCATCGGTAACAATATTGAAATCGACATCAATGTTATTACGTGTTGCATTTGAGTATGGGCAGACAATATGCGCAGCATCGACCAGTTTTTTCGCTTCATCTGCGTCCATGCCTGGCAAGTGAACATGAAGTTTGACTTCAATACCAAATCCAGTTGGGATTGGACCAATGCCAACGTCGCCTTCAACTGAAGCATCTTTTGGAATATTGAATTTGTCACGGTTGGCAACAAACTTCATGGCGCCAAGGAAACATGCAGAGTAGCCAGCTGCAAAAAGTTGTTCTGGGTTGGTACCACCACCTGCACCGCCCATTTCTTTAGGCACGGTCAGTTTTACATCCAAGATATTGTCCGAAGATGTTGCTCGACCATCACGGCCACCGGTTGCTTTAGCGTGTGCTGTGTATACAACTTTTTCTAATGACATTTTTAAACCACCTTTAATTTGTGTACAAATATATCGTACACGATATAAATAGGTGTGCAAGAGGTTTTTTTGTAATCAAATGCATTTATTTGCTGATATTTGTACGAAGTGCTTCGAGCTGAGACTTAAGCTGCATTAATTCATCTAAATCACATGCACTGGCTTGGGCGAGCTGATGTGGAATGTCTAGCGCCTGTGATTTAAGCTGTGCACCTTGATCTGTCAGTGAAATAATCACTTGACGCTCATCGCGCTTTGATCGCTGGCGTGTCAGGAGTTGTAACGATTCGAGTTTTTTTAACAGGGGTGTCAGAGTAGACGATTCTAAAAACAATTGTGCACCAATATCCGATACCGTTATATGATCCTTTTCCCAAAGCACCAGCATGACCAAATACTGTGGGTAGGTGAGTCCGAGGGGGGCCAGTAACTTACGATATAACTGATGCAGCGCCAAATTGGTTGAATAAATCAAAAAACACAATTGATTATCAAGATGTAAAATAGAACTGTCTTGCTGCATAAAGGCCTCATGAGTCATTTGGCAAGTCTCAAGTATAGCCTTGTTTTCGCTATAACGACCAGTTAAGCGATGGCTTAGAAAGAAATGAATTAAAACTGGATGAGCTTGCGATGCTGCATTAAGGGCATTGACTCACGAATCTGCTGCTGCTCAGCACTGTCAAAATCAATTGTGATTAATCCAGCACCATCGTTTTGAATAATATCCAGCAGGTGTCCGCGACTATTCGCCGCAGCAGTGTGTCCCCAAGTTTGACGTTTTTCACCATGCCAGCCTTGTTGCGCGGCACCGAGTACATGGCATTGTGTATCCATTGCACGTGCTTGCAACAAGAGCTGCCAATGCATCTGACCCGTGGTATAGGTAAATGCAGCAGGTGCAGTTAATATCTGTGCATTTTGGACACGCAAAGTTAATGCAAGTTCGGGGAAACGTAAGTCATAGCACACCATTAAACCAATATGTCCAAATGGTGTATTGACGACAACAGGCTGATCACCCGGTTCAAAAAACTTTGACTCCTGATAACCACCCACCGCGTCGCCAACCTGAACATCAAATAGATGAATTTTGTCGTAGCGTGCTTCTGTACCTTCGGGGCTAATACATAAGCTTGATGTTCTGACACGACCATCCCGAATCACACTACCATCTGGGCGAAACGGACAAGGTAATGTACCTGCAACAATCCAGATGTTGTGTCGATGAGCCAGTTCTTCCAACTGGGCTTGTATCGATTCAAATTGAGCAGCAGTTTCACGTTGTTTGCCGGCAGCAAAACAAATGAAATTTTCCGGGAAAACAATTAACTCAGCCTGTTTGGCTTTACTTTCCTCAATCAGAGATTCAACGATACAGAAATTTGCTCCAATATCGTTTTGCGAATTCATTTGTGCAACAGAAAGTAAAGTCATGAGGTATAAGTCCGTTTAGGCGTCAAGCATTTTGCTTGGTGCAGGCCTGATCCAGAGTATCTTGTTCTTTTTGTAGTTGTTTCACAAGCGGCTCAAACATATTTTGGTTGTTTTCGTTGAGTCGCATTAGGGTTTTGTGCGCATCTAATACCGTGGTCAACATGGCATTATGAGTGATATGTTCTTCGGTGAGTTCCAACGTGCATACGTTTGGATCGCCGCAATAATTCAAGATGACAAAAACCTGCCCAAGCCCCATGCTGTTGGCCAAGGTACTGATATCTGGGTTGGTCGACAGCATAACTGCCTGAATGTGGTGCGTTTGCTTAAGTTTAAGACCCAGCTTTGCCAGAATGCCGAGAACTGTGCTGTCAATAAATGTCGTTCGGGTAAGATCTACGATCGCACCAACGACATTTTTCTGCTGTTCAATTCGGTTTAAAAGTTTATCAAGACTGATGCAAGATTGAGCACGCACTTCACCAATAAGTTTGAAAATATGCGTTCCATCTAAACTTGCATATTCAACATGACCTGTTGACATATAAATGCCATTTTCAGAGAAGGATAGCAAAATTATCACATAGGGTGAATCGATACTCAAGTGCTTGACAGTCGCATAATGATTTCAAAAGAATTAACCTATTGTTTTTTAAATTAATTCATTCTACATAAGCTTAAAATAGCAATGTCGTCTGCAACATGATCGGGTGCTTTGAATGATTGTTTTTGCAAATGATCGAGGAGTTGGGAAAACTGTTCATTCAATCCACCATCGAAAGGTTCAAGTGCACCGTCGGAACAGACAATAAAACGTGTATGACGACTTAATGTACATTCATGTTCTTCAAAATCCAGCTCATCAGTCAGCCCTAAAGGGAAACTGCTGGTGGTTAAAATTTTTGGTGGTTGATCGGGTTCAAAAATAATCGGCGGTGGATAATGACCAGCACTTGACCAGCGAATTTGATGCGTTTGCAGATTTAAAATACCCGCCACAATCGTAATATGTTTTTCGATATTCTCTTGTAACAGCATTCCATTTAGTTTTTTCAGCAATTGACGAGGTGTTTTTGAGCGGCCGTGAAATGCAGCCATCCAAGAAGTCAGTAGACTGCTGGTCACACCATGGCCTGAAACGTCAGCCAAATAAAACAGGACTTCTTTGTCATTGAGCTTCCAGTAATCGTACCAGTCTCCAGACAAATACGCAGAAGGCTGAAAAAAAGCTTCAATCTTGTAATCTAGTAAGTCAATTGGATTGGGAAGTAATTTTTTTTGTAATTCAGCAGCAGCGGGCAGATCACGACTGTCTTGGTTACGTTTATATTTGGCATCAATTTTCAATAATGCTTCATTCGAGTTTTTAGGCAGACTTCCCCAGATCCAGCCTGCTAAGGCACCCATTTCCCATGCTTGTGAAAGCGCGGCACCTTCATGTTCAAATCCAAGTACAATCGTTGGTAACGACCACTGATAGTGTAGATAATCCTGCACATCAGCAATCGCGATAATCGTTGGATCGTAAAGGTCGATATCTTCTATGTGAATCACTTGTAGATCGGGCAACGCCTGAAGCGTTTCGTCTAAATTATAAATAGAACGAGTCGGTTGAATGAGATACATAGAGGATTGAACACTGCCTTTACAAGAAAACCGTATTTACCATAGTAGTAGATGTACTATAGAAAACAAAAGATTGCTAGAAGATGTCACATCCAGATAGCAATCTTCTTATTGGAAATAACGTTAGGGTTGTGGTGTGTCGTTGTCGTCTGACCCGTCATCATCGGTATCCACAAAATTAATTTGTTCAGACGAGTTTCCTTTCTTCTCTGCAATCTGGAAATTTTTACGTTGCAAATACAAGTCGCGAATTAGAGCGTACTTATCACCTTGTAAAATTTGTTCGATATCGAGCACTTGAGCACGTGTGTCAATTGCTTGCAGCACGTTAGTAGACCAATACAAACCATCTTGATCGTCCATAATATATTTTTGTGGACGAGCCTGACTGTCTGCTGCTAAGCCAACAGTATCACGTAATGTACTTGGCCCAAAAAACGGCAACATTAAGAATGGACCAGACGGAACACCATAATAACCCAGCGTGACGCCAAAGCTTTCTTCTTCAGGTGGTAGTCCAAGTCGACGCGCAGGGTCTGCCAGACCAAGCGTGGTTAAGGTGTTAATCGTAAAACGTCCTAATGTTTTTGCCGCACGGGTTGGTCTGCCTTGAATCAGCTGATTGACTGCATTCCAAGGTTCGCCTAGGTTTTTTCTAAACTGACGATACGAACCTCTCACATCTTCAGGTGTTTTAGCCACATATTGTACGGCTACAGGGCGGATTACATTACGATCTAAATAATCATTAAAAGCATAAAACTGACGGTTTAAGGGCTGTAAAGGATCTTTCACTTCATCGGGCTGAGATGCTTTTGCATTTACCTTAAAGTCACTAGCTTTAACATTTTTTAATTCAGACTTGAGATTACGTAAAGATTGAAAGTGAGTTGATGATTGCGTAGAGGGTTCTACATCGGCTTGCATACTGTCAGAAGCCACAGCGTTGGCATTAGTATTTTGCTCCGCGGTGTCTTGGGCAAACACGTAACCAGATAGACCTGCCGACAAGAGACCAGCAAAAAAAAGTTTTGAATAATGCATAGAATTCCTTAACCACCATCTCGAAGGTGAAAGCTTATATGATTTTAAATAAGATCATTTTTATTTAACAGTTTCCTTATAGCTACTATTAAAGCAAAAAAACTTTAAAAAAGGCATAAAAAAAGCAAAAAAGAACAAAAACTGTTCGCTTGAAAAAAAAGAAAGGCGAAAGGGGT
>NZ_JVOR01000133.1:0-3347 GCF_001054715.1 Acinetobacter sp. 243_ASPC
TGAACTGACCCCATAAAGTTGGACAGTTTTTCAGGCGGTTAAACAGGATTGAGTTCTGTATTCAACTGGACTCAATCCACCCAATTTCATCTTAATTCGTTCGTTATTGTAGTAATAAATATATTCATCAATACTACATTTTAACTGGTCAATATTGTCAAACTGCTGCAAATAAAATAGTTCAGATTTTAATAATCCGAAGAAGTTTTCTATTACAGCATTATCTAAGCAATTGCCTTTGCGCGACATGCTTTGTTCTATGCCAGTTTGTTTAAGTCTGTTTTGATAGCTCCTCATTTGATATTGCCAACCTTGATCAGAATGCAGTATCGGTGAGTCTTTTGAACCCAATCTCATACAAGCCATATCAACCATTTTTGCTATCATTTTCTGGTTAGGTATTTCAGTGGATTGCCATGCAATCACTTCACCATTAAACAAATCCAATATCGGGGAAAGATATAACTTTTTGCCATGAACATTAAATTCAGTAACATCCGTGACCCATTTTTGATTGGGTTTGGTAGCGTTAAATTTTCTATCAAGCAAGTTGGGCGCTGTTTTCCCATAAGCACCTTTATATGATTGATATTTCTTGCATCTAATTAATGCTGTTAGCTTCAATTGCCGCATTAATCGTTGTACGGTTTTGTGGTTAATAGCGTAACCATAACGCTTTAACTGGCAGGTAATTCTACGATAGCCATAACGTCCTTTATGGTGTTGGTAGATCATCTGAATATGTTGTTTTATTTGCTCGTATTTATCGGGCCTTTGTAACGCCTTGCTCCAGTAATAAAAAGTGCTGCGAGCTAATTTCATGATGCTCAGCAGACTATCTAGACGATATTGTTGCCTTAATTCAACGATGATTAGCGTTTTTTGCTGTTGGGTGACTGTTGCTGAATCAAGGCATGCAACTTTTTTAAACAGGCATTCTCAGCACGTAAATAATCTAACTCACGTTGCATTTCTTCAGGACTGAGAGTTGAGGAGCTTTTATTAGTAGGTAGTGACTTTGTTATTGTTAGCTTCATTGCAAATGGTCTCCCTCTTTTTTTGGGTATTAGGGCTTGCAAACCACCTTCATCATAACATCGCTCCCATAAACTGACAGAAGATACAGCATGGATATTAAAATGCGCAGCAGTTTCACGCATAGATAAACCATGTTCGCGCATATATAAAATCACAGATTCTTTAAATTCTGGCGTGAAATTTACTTGTGGTGATTCTAATCCTGAAACACCGTACTTTTTATATGCAGCAACCCAAACGCGAACAGCAGAATGGTTTGTCCCAAACCTTTTGGCTGTAGCTTTTTGTCCTCCCTGTCCAGATAGAAAATATTCTACGACAGAGAGTTTAAATTCTAACGTATACCGTCCCATGTGAATGCACCTCATCAGTTGGAGTTTTATGTCCAATTTTTGGGGTGCAGTTCACAAAGGTGGTTTAACTAAACATCATGGACATCTGTCCAAATTCATAAATAAGTAACGTAAGACAAAATGCTGAGGCTGAAAGTACGAGTGCTTCTTGCGAGGTCATATCCATCTCCTTCTATTGTTCTATTTAATACTTTAATCATTAAATAGGCATTTGACTTTAAATGCAAACGATTATCACAAATTTTAGGATCGACTTGTAAGAGATTTTATAAAAGTAACTGTGACGTTAATTAAATGTATAAAGTTGTATAACAACCTCCATAAGAGAAAAAACCTCCGCGAATAAAAGATATCGAACGGGGTCTTTTATGTCTGATCCGGTTAAAAAAAGAGACTTAAAACTTTCTTAAAAGGATTGCTTAAAAATTTACACATCTGTCTATGTCTTCTAGTGAGCCCTAGTACCTCTTTACGCTTAATAATTTCATCTTCAGTAAAAGGCAGATGATTGATAAGCTGCTCAATCACTAAAAATTTCAATTAAGAAACTATCTTGCTCGGTTGTCCAATTTGACTCTATATACTCAGATTTTTTAAACTGTCTTTTCATAAAAAGAAATTATACCTAATCATGAGGACTCTTGACTTTCTTCAAGCACTCTCGGCATACACAAATTTCTTTTTGGTTATTGGTGTAATCAATCTCTCTAGCACCATGAAGGCTAAATATACACATGTATTAGCCCCCGTAAAAACGGACAGTTAACTTGCTAATTTTAGCGATCGAAACTCCCGAGGAGATCTCATTTTTAGCCCACTATGAGGATGATTGCAATTATAATCTTCAATCCAAGTAGGTAAACATCGCATACCTGTTTCTGCATCAGGTACATCATTCAAATACACATAATCCCGTTTAAATGTTTTGACGAAAGCCTCAGCCATTCCATTACTCTGTGGACTACGAATCGGTGTTGTGCAAATACGAAACCCTAACGACTGAGCAAATACACGTGTTGGATGGGCGATGTAGCAGCTACCATTATCTGTAAGCCATTCAATCATATGGGGAAGATGAGAGACTACACCGAAACGTTGTTCCATACTTTGTATGAGTACATCACAGACCATTTCACTACTGATGCCAGCAGTCGTTGCTGCATAACTCATGATTTCACGATCACAGCAGTCTAAACTAAAGATCACTCGTACTTTTTCACCATTCCAACATTTAATCTCAAAGCCATCTGAACACCAGCGTACATTCGACTCAGAGACAATAACTTTACCTTCATGTGTACGATCATTTTGCAGAGGCTCAGCTCGAGTGAGCAGCAAATCATTCTGCTTCATGATGCGGTAAATACGCTTATGATTTATCTGCTTCAGTATTGATGCAGAAACAGTTATGCGATGTTTACCTACTTGGATTGAAGATTACAATTGCAATCATCCTCATAGTGGGCTAAAAATGAGATCTCCTCGGGAGTTTCGATCGCTAAAATTAGCAAGTTAACTGTCCGTTTTTACGGGGGCTAATACAGCGGACGCTTACAAAATTTATGCAATAAAGCGACTTCAACTTATACATCTTTGTGTAACAAAGCCATAATAAATATAAAAAATGAATTCTTATTAACCCGAATCTCGGATAAGAAATTGACTTGAAAAATAAGAGGGCTAGAGCCATCAGTTGAGCTACCACACCAAACTCACAACTCTAGTCCTGATGTTCAATAGTACCGAATTATTCTGCGTAATTGATGATTTTTTTCTTAAATTTGAAGCAACTTATTGGGAGTTTCTCAAACAAAACCGTGGTTCCTTAAGAATCAGAACTGCTCAACTTAAAATTTCAGAAATCTGCTTTATTGCTATTTGGTACAAATGCTCTCATTTCAATAATTTCAAAGCCTTTTTCACTTGGTTAAAAGAAGATAAAAGCCATTTATTTAA
>NZ_JVOR01000134.1:0-858 GCF_001054715.1 Acinetobacter sp. 243_ASPC
ATGGGTTAATTGATATGCACATAGTGAGGCGTAAATTCCACTGAGAAATCCATGAAGACTACGTGCTTTACTCGTCACTAAATTGTATTGCCCCTTCAATAAACTGAATAATGTTTCTATTTTATTGCGTTGTCTTAAGTGATATTCATCTGATGCACAGAGTTGAATAGCCTGCATATTCCTCCGATGATAAGTAATTAAATCAATACCTCGATCTTTCAATCTAATTTTTAATTCTTGGCTGATGTAACCTCGATCCCCGTAAAGTTTTCCGTTTAGGCCAGCAACCAATTGCTCAACCATTTTTATGTCAGCAACATGTCCATTCGATAAAGCAGAACAGGCAATTTCACCAAATTGATCCATCGCAATATGTAATTTACAGCCATAAAACCAGCCCATCGAGCTTCTACCACGTGATGCAATTTGGACTAATGATTTATGACGCTGAATACGTTGATTTTTACAAACTGGCAGAGTGGTTGAATCAATCCATAAATATTGTGTATCTTGGCCTTTCATCAATGCCACATGTAAAGCATGTAGAGCTAATTCATGCCTTTTGATCAGATGAATCATCCTTTGATAGCAAGGCAAGTACTTAAATAAATGGCTTTTATCTTCTTTTAACCAAGTGAAAAAGGCTTTGAAATTATTGAAATGAGAGCATTTGTACCAAATAGCAATAAAGCAGATTTCTGAAATTTTAAGTTGAGCAGTTCTGATTCTTAAGGAACCACGGTTTTGTTTGAGAAACTCCCAATAAGTTGCTTCAAATTTAAGAAAAAAATCATCAATTACGCAGAATAATTCGGTACTATTGAACATCAGGACTAGAGTTGTGAGTTTGGTGTGGTA
>NZ_JVOR01000135.1:0-1714 GCF_001054715.1 Acinetobacter sp. 243_ASPC
ATCAATTTGGTGAAATTGCCTGTTCTGCTTTATCGAATGGACATGTTGCTGACATAAAAATGGTTGAGCAATTGGTTGCTGGCCTAAACGGAAAACTTTACGGGGATCGAGGTTACATCAGCCAAGAATTAAAAATTAGATTGAAAGATCGAGGTATTGATTTAATTACTTATCATCGGAGGAATATGCAGGCTATTCAACTCTGTGCATCAGATGAATATCACTTAAGACAACGCAATAAAATAGAAACATTATTCAGTTTATTGAAGGGGCAATACAATTTAGTGACGAGTAAAGCACGTAGTCTTCATGGATTTCTCAGTGGAATTTACGCCTCACTATGTGCATATCAATTAACCCATGGAAATAAGCCAACAATTCAAATTAAGGAATCATCGGCTTAAACAGGATTCGGGTTATTACACTTTTCCTTCGTAGTTAAAGTACTATACTTATTTTTTTAGTTTTTTTCATATAAATTTAAAATGAATAGGCAAACAAATACGAAAAATCCCGACGTCATGTCGGGATTTTTCGGTGTGGAGCGCATAGGTAGGGCTGACTACCTGATGGTCATGGTGCCTGACTGATTATTATTGTTTTAAGTCATTGAACATCCTGTTCATATAGATCAATCATAAGGACTTCATCGGGACATAGATACAGACAATTTCGTGAAACGCTGTAAGCCAAAACGTACAAAAAATAATCAAAATTTATCCCAATAGTTATCCGCAGAAATTGTGGATTCTTTTGGGTAAAAAAGGCTTAAAAACTATATGGGAATACTATTTTTGATCATTATGTAACCAATTTTATTGGCAAAAGATATCAGCATTGAACATAAAAAAACCGATTTATTTCTAAATCGGTTGAACGAGATCGTTCTAGGGGTTTAACTCAATGTAAGTTTTTGAACTTAAAGTAAACTTAAAGAGCCTGTTATTCTCAAGTAGAAAGATCTTACCTAATAACCAAATAGAAATGTCCTATATGGACATTTCCAAGTCAAGCACAGGATTTAGATTTCGTTCTTGAATTGCTGTTTTCTATGCACGTCTGCTTGGCATCTTTTGAGAACGATTACGTTTGTTTTGCTGTTCCAGTTCTTCATGCTGTTGTTGGATATGATTCAGAACAGCACCCAACCGTTTATTCTCAGCAATCTCTCGCTGATTCAGCTGACTTAATTTATCGAAGAGGCTGTAATTGATCTTTCGGCTATTATGCATGATGGCTACAGTACCATCCGGGTATTCCAGAAACTCAAGATACTTACCGATCAACCTTTGATTTTCTTCGGTGTTTTCCAGGAGATATACACATTTATCATAAGTAATCGTCAGGTTATTCGTGACTCTGCGGGGTTCACGCCAAGTAAAAATATCATCTAATTCTTCGGCTGTTTCAGTGATAGGCCGATGTAGATTCTTAGGATTAAAAGCCATCTTGGCGAACTTCTGATTAAACTGCTCAATGAAGCAGGGTAGCCAGGCATTCGCTTGCTCAATCGAACAGAGATGCCTTTCAGGCGCATCTCCTTGATCAGACGGTCCTGAAGGGTTCTGTTGGCCCGTTCCACACGGCCTTTGGCCTGCGGTGAATTAGCGAAGATGATATCAATATTCAGGGTGCTGAGTACACGTCCAAACTGGGTCATCTTGGTGTCTTTCTTGCTGCTTTGATTCACTCTAAAGACTGAATGTTTGTCGCT
>NZ_JVOR01000136.1:0-8666 GCF_001054715.1 Acinetobacter sp. 243_ASPC
ATCAATTTGGTGAAATTGCCTGTTCTGCTTTATCGAATGGACATGTTGCTGACATAAAAATGGTTGAGCAATTGGTTGCTGGCCTAAACGGAAAACTTTACGGGGATCGAGGTTACATCAGCCAAGAATTAAAAATTAGATTGAAAGATCGAGGTATTGATTTAATTACTTATCATCGGAGGAATATGCAGGCTATTCAACTCTGTGCATCAGATGAATATCACTTAAGACAACGCAATAAAATAGAAACATTATTCAGTTTATTGAAGGGGCAATACAATTTAGTGACGAGTAAAGCACGTAGTCTTCATGGATTTCTCAGTGGAATTTACGCCTCACTATGTGCATATCAATTAACCCATCGAAATAAGCCAACAATTCAAATTATGAAATCATCGGCTTAAACAGGATTCGGGTTAGAATAATACCTAGAGCAACTGAACGTATTAATACCACTACAGACACTAACCAGCCTAATCCCCCCTTACCTCAATTAGGTAGCGGTGACATTAACGTTTCCACAAATCAGGGCGGTCGACGTCCGCCTTCTGATTATGAATTCTTAGAAGATGACTTTGAATGGATTGATGGCGGTCCAGCTAGTGAATTAAGTAAATACAAATATGTAAAACAGACTAAACATCCAAAAAGAAAGAAGAAATATATAGAAACACAGACTATAGGAACTGGAGCTCCTGACAATTCACCAGAAGTATTAAATGGCCAAATAGTTCCTTCAACAAATCAATCGACAGAGTTTCAGGCCTCCGAGGATGGCAGAATTATTGGATTATGGAAAGCTTGTGTAAAAGCCATGGATTTCAATCCAGATTTAATACAAAAAGTTCACTATTACACATTTGAAAAGGGATTTAACTATTCCGAACTCCCGATGCTGATCGGTTTTTTTACTGAATCTGAAGAGCAGATTCACAAGACTTGGTGCTACGCAAATTCATTAAAAACCCAAATAAGAGGAGCATTAATTATCAGATTAACTGTATCGCAATTAGAACCTGTTTATATTTTTGATATACAGCCCGCAACATATACATCTACTGTAGAAGGTGAAACTCTGACAAAAGAAAGAGGACATGCCGGTTTAGTGTTTCAAATGAAATATGAAAAAGATCTCGAACAGTTCGTTTCAGATTTAATGTATCATCTTCCTCTACATGAGGGTTCATATCCCTCAAGAGTGTTTCAAAGCTTGTTAGTAACTCAAATATTTTTATTTCGACATTCAAATACAAAAGGGTTGACCGAAGGTGAATCAACTTTGTTGAATGCTTTAAGAAAGATAGAAATTGATAAAGTAATGTTCAAGAATTGAATTTTTAAATTTATATTATTTAGCTTACTATAAAAATGCCAATAGAATATAAGTACTATTGGCTTGTTAAACCAACATAATTATAAATATTTTCTTAAAAATTTAATTAGTTCTTTTAAGAATAGAGAATTAAATAATAATTAAAATCAAGCTAATTTTTTCAACACACCACACTTATCTACTGTACATAACCCATCACAAGTCTTTCTTATTTCTAATAGCTGCTGTATAAGTTTCTGCTGATTCCGAATATTTTCCTCTACATCGTTAATATGTGAATCGATAAGTTCATTAACATCAGAACAATTTAGATTAGGCAGATCCTTATAATTTAGTAATTTTTTGATTTCAGTTAAGTTCATATTCAAAGAACGACAATTTACAATGAATTTCAACCGATCAATGTAATCTTCAGTATATAGTCTATAGTTACCTTGAGTTCGATCAGGTTGCGGGATTAAACCTTCTTTTTCATAAAACCGTATTGTCAGTACTGAGCACGACGTTTTTTCAGAGAGCTCTCCTATCTTCATAAACATTAGAAATACTCAAAATCCACCTTGACTCTATAGTAGCTATAGAGATTTTAATATGCAATAAGTAAAGATATGACTATGGGCACATCAATGAGTGGTTGCGGTTGTAATAAAGAAAGTTCTTGTGAAGACACTAAGCAAAATCAAAATGAATCAGAAGCAAATTCTGGTAACAGTAAAGATTTAACTACTGAAGAAAGTAAAAGTTCTTGTTGTGGTAATGAAGAAGTACCACAACAATCTAAGCCTGATGAAAAAGATTCTTGTGCTAGTACTCAGCCATGTTCTACGCAGTCAAACTCATGTTGCGGCCCAAATTCGATAAGTTCACCTGAGACAGTTAATGATAATGAGGGTGTAGCGACTTTCATCAGTGACTATAACATCCCTAAAATGGATTGTTCCGCAGAGGAACAAATGGTTCGGATGACTTTATCTTCTTTGTTAAACGTTAAAAGGCTAGTTTTTGATTTGCCGAATCGAAACCTAAAAGTTATGCATAATGGTGAAAGTAATGAAATCACTGCAAAACTTGAAGCTCTTGGGTTTGGAGCAAAATTAAATAAAACTGAAGCCTATGTAAATAAAGAGCATGCAAAAGAAATCAGTACGTTTCTAATTCCGAAAATGGATTGCTCTGCTGAGGAGCAAATGGTTCGTATGGCATTGTCTCCAGTGAATGAGGTCAAAGGACTAACATTTGATTTACCTAATCGGAAATTGAAAGTTTTTCATAATGATGGTCTTAATGAAATTACTAGCAAACTTGAAGCTCTTGGGTTTGGAGCCAAACTTGAAAGTACCGCTGCCTCTGTGGGTGAAATGCCTGAAAAAGCAGATACGTCTGAACAAGCAAAAGTTTTAAAAATTCTTTTAGCGATTAATGCTGCACTTTTCGTTATTGAATTTATTAGTGGCCTAATTGCTGCATCTACAGGGTTAATCGCAGACTCTCTTGATATGTTTGCAGATGCTGCTGTTTATGGGATTGCACTTTATGCTGTAGGTAAAGCTGCAAAGTATCAAGTTAAAGCCGCGCATTTTGCGGGTTGGATTCAATTATTTCTCGCAATAACTGTAATTGTCGATGTAATTAGACGTTTTATATTAGGTAGTGAGCCTGAATCTTTATTAATGATTGTAATCGGCTTTTTTGCACTAATTGCGAATGTTGCCTGTCTTTATCTAATTTCTGGACATAAAGATGGTGGAGCACATATGAAAGCAAGCTGGATTTTCTCCGCTAATGATGTGATTGTGAATCTAGGTGTAATTATTGCTGGCTTCCTTGTGGCTTTGACAGGTTCCGCATATCCAGATCTTATTATAGGAATAATTGTTTCACTTTTCGTACTTAACGGTGCTCGAAAAATTTTGGCATTGAAATAAGAGTATTAAAAATGAATTTATTCCAAGTTAAACCAAACGAATTTGTCAAAATTGTTGACCTAAAAAAAGGTAACCAATATTTAGATAAAAATGATCCAGTTCTCGAACGACTTGAATTGTTAGGTTTCAGAATTGGTGAAACTTTACAAGTTCTAGCTAAGGGACTTTTCGGTGGTGATCCAGTATTGGTTCAAATTGAAACTTCTCGATTTGCGTTAAGAAAGAATGAAGCTGAACGAATTTTTGTAGAGATTGTTTCAAATGAACAGTAAAAATATTGCACTTATTGGTAACCCAAATTGTGGGAAAACATCTCTCTTTAATACTTTAACAGGTACTCGTCAAAAAGTAGCTAATTATGCTGGTGTTACTGTTGAGCGGAAAGAAGGTTTCTTTAAACTACCTTCTGGTGAATCAGTTCGAGTTTTAGATTTGCCCGGCACATACAGCTTAAAGCCTACGAGTCTAGATGAAGAGGTAACAAGGGCTGTATGCTTAGGTGAGCTTGAGGGTGAGGTTCTACCTGATATATATGTATGTGTGGTTGATGCCACTAATTTACATTTACATTTAAGTCTCGTGCTTGAAATAAGGGCATTGAATCGACCAATGCTTCTTGTTTTAAATATGATGGATGAGGTCAAAAAGCGTGGTATTTCGATAGATATTAATAAGCTATCAGAATTGTTGGGTATCCCTGTTATTGAGGCTGTTGCCGTTAAAACTAAAGGCGTGCAAGAACTACTAAATCAATTAGATCAAAAAAATCTATTTGTCACTCCTTATCATTCTGATCTGAATCATTTTGATCAGATTAAAAATATTACTAAACAGGTAATTTTAAAAAATGATAACGGTGATGCAAGAACAGCTTTCTTGGATAAAATTTTCTTACATCCTGTACTTGGTTTAGTCATCCTAACGCTTACCATGTTTGTCATGTTCCAAGCCGTTTTTATCTGGGCACAACCTTTTATCTCATTAATTGAAAATGCAATTGCTTGGTTAGGTAATACAATTGGCCCGCTTATTACTCATCCATTACTTAGAAGTCTTATTGTTGATGGGGTAATCGCTGGATCGGGTAGTGTTTTGGCTTATATGCCGCAGATCCTTATCTTATTCTTCTTTATTTTAATTTTAGAAGAATCAGGTTATTTGCCACGAGCAGCATTCCTTTTGGATAAATTAATGTCCAAAGCTGGTTTAAGTGGACGTTCCTTTATTCCACTATTGTCTAGTTTTGCCTGTGCTATTCCTGGTGTCATGGCAACACGAAGTATTAGTTCGGAAAGAGATCGTCTAGCAACCATTATGATTGCGCCATTAATGACTTGTTCTGCAAGATTACCTGTTTATGCTTTGCTGATTGCGGCATTCATTCCAAACAAATTAGTTTATGGTTGGTTGAGCCTACAAGGTTTAGTTCTTTTTGGACTATATATGGCTGGAATTGTTTCAGCATTATGTGTTTCTTTATTTTTGAAACTAGTTAGAAAAGATAAAACAGAAAGTATTTTTATCTTTGAGTTGCCTACTTATCGATTACCAGATATTCGAAACGTTGCTTTAGGACTTTATGACCGAGCTACGATCTTCCTAAAAAGAGTTGGCGGTATTATCGTAGCATTATCTATATTGCTTTGGGTATTGGTGACGTTCCCTCAACCTCCTGAGCATGCCACAATGCCTGCTATCAACTATAGTTTAGCTGGGCAACTTGGACATATTATTCAGCCTATATTTGCACCTATTGGCTTTACTTGGGAAATCTGTATCGCATTAATTCCTGCTATGGCTGCAAGGGAAGTTGTCATTGCTGCTTTAGGTGTAATTTATGCTATGTCTGGAGATGAAGATACTGTAACTCAAACATTGTTGAGTCAAATCTCTGGTCCTGATGGTTGGGGATTAGCTACAGGGATGTCATTATTAGTTTGGTACATTTTCGCACCACATTGTCTTGCAACATTAGCGACCATTCGTCGTGAAACTGGTAGCTGGAAACAGCCTGTTATTATGGCGACTTACTTATTTGGGCTTGCGTATTTCTTTGCCTTCATTACATATCAGCTTATTAGTAGACTTTAATCAAAATAAGAATATTTCATAAAGAAAAATGGATGCGAAGGCATCCATTTTTCTTTTAAGTATCAAACTGATTATGAGCTTTTTTTCACAGCAACAATAATCTGACTCTCACCCTCTATTTTTAATTCGAAGTCAACCTTTTCCCCTACAGTTAAACCATTCAATAATGCTGAATCTGCAACTTTAAAGCCCATGGTCATTGCAGGCCATTTAATTGCAGGAATTGCTTCATGGTCGAGTGTTAGAATATTTTCTTTCGTATCAATAGCAGTAATCACACCAACAGCTTGAGCTGTTGCAACTGTAGATGACTCTTTACTCATCTGCTCCATCGGTGCTTCCGCTTTCTTTTGCTCTGATGCCTCATTTTTGCTACATGCACTTAACGCAGCAACGGTTGCAACAAGAGCCACAGTTTTCATAAATTTCAACATAATAAAACCTCTTTTGACGAAATAATAAAACTATCAATTCTTTGATAGTTTTCTTTTGATTAAAAGCTGATATGCCGCAGGGATAACAAACATAGATAAGAGAGGGGCTGAAATCATGCCCCCAACCATAGGTAAAGTAATACGACTCATTAATTCAGAACCTGTTCCAGTCCCCAACAGAATAGGGATTAACCCCGCCAAAATGACAGCGACTGTCATTGCTTTAGGGCGAACACGTAGCACGGCCCCTGTATGAATTGCCTCATTGAGTTGTCGCTCTGTTAAGGATGCCGTTGAAGAAGATAGGCTTTGCTGTGCATGCTCAATTGCTTGCTTTAAATAGAACAACATGACTACACCAAACTCTGCGGCAACACCAGCAAGTGCAATAAAACCAACAGCAATCGCAACCGAAAAGTGATAATCACTCAAGTACATAGCCCAAATACCACCAATCAACGCAAAAGGTAGTGTTGCCATAATCAGAACAGCATCTTGTACTTGCCTAAAAATCAAATAGAGCAATAGAAAAATGATCATCAAAGTAATTGGAATAACAACTTTTAAGCGAGCATTCGCACGCTCCATGAACTCAAACTGTCCTGAATAGCTAATGCTCATGGCAGAAGAACGTTTTACTTTTTGGTCTATGGCCTGCTTCAAATCATGTACAACCGAAGCTAAGTCACGTCCTTGTACATCGACATAGACCCAACCACTTGGACGGGCATTCTCACTTTTAAGCATTGGCGGCCCATCTGTAATTTGAATATTAGCAACACTACTCAAGACTATTTGTTGACCAGATTCTGTTAGAATCGGTAAATTTCTTAAGGCTTCCAGTGAATCTCGAATCTCTCGTGGGTAACGTACATTAATGGGATACCGTGCCAAGCCTTCAACAGTTTCACCAATATTTTCCCCGCCAATCGCTGATGAGACGATTTGCTGTACATCTTTAATATTGAGACCATATCGCGCAGCCTGCATACGGTTAATATCGACATCAACATATCGACCACCTGTGAGCCGTTCAGCTAAAGCTGAACTAACACCGGGCACCTGTTTAGCCACTTGTTCAATTTGCTGTGCTACCCGATCAATATCTTGCAGATCATTTGCTGAAATCTTAATCCCGATTGGACTTTTCACCCCAGTTGCCAACATATCAATCCGGTTACGGATAGGTGGCACCCAAATGTTTGTTAAACCCGGTACTTGGACTGCCTTATCTAGTTCTTTTATCAATTTGTCAGGTGTCATACCTGAACGCCATTCAGACCGTGGTTTGAACTGAATCGTGGTTTCAAACATTTCTAATGGTGCAGAATCTGTGGCTGACTCAGCGCGACCAGCTTTACCGAATACTGTTGCAACTTCAGGAACGGTTTTAATCATTCGATCAGTCTGTTGGAGTAGCTCAGAAGCTTTTGCTGCGGACAATCCCGGTAAAGCTGAAGGCATATACAGTAAATCACCTTCATCCATATTGGGTAGAAACTCCCCACCTAACCGTGTTAAAGGGAAAAGACTAATAAGGAAAATTAGCAATGCACCAAGTAAAATTGTCTTTGGATGAGCTAAAACCTTATCCAACATAGAGAGGTGGTCCCACATGTTTGAACAACTAAAAGCGTATTTATAAGTGATATTCCGCTCTAGTTAAGCCACCTTGTTTTGTTGGGGTAGCTGATCATAGTAAAACTCATTTGGTGTCATTTTGTCTAGACTCGAATGAGGTCGTTTCAGATTATAAAACTCAAAATATGCACTCAATTGCTTTTTCGCATCTGTGACACTGCTATAAGCTTTGAGATACACCTCTTCATATTTAACGCTCCGCCATAATCGTTCAACCATCACATTATCAACCCATCGACCTTTACCATCCATACTGATTTGAATGCCATTTGATTTCAATACATCAATAAATGCATCACTGGTAAACTGACTGCCTTGGTCTGTATTAAATATTTCAGGTCGACCATATTTTTCAATAGCTTCATTTAATGTTTCTATGCAAAATGTAACCTCCATACTAATCGATACTCTATGCGCTAGTACCTTGCGGCTATGCCAATCAATCACAGCACATAAATAAACAAAGCCTTTTGCCATAGGGATATACGTTATATCCGTAGACCACACTTGATTACTGCGCTGAATAGCCAATCCTTTGAGCAGATATGGATATTTGCGGTGAGCTTGATTAGCCTGGCTTAAATTTGGTTTGCAATATAACGCATTAATGCCCATTTTCTTCATTAAAGTACGTGTATGACGTCGTCCTATATGATGTCCTTGACGATTCAACAAATCACGCATCATACGGCTACCTGCAAAAGGGTATTGCATATGTAACTCATCCATACACCGCATCAGCTTCAGATCTGATGCACTCACAGGTTTTGGGCGATAGTAATAACAACCACGGGAGACTTTCAGCAGCTGAGCTTGCTTAGATACTGAAATCTGAAGTGAGTCATCGATTAACTTTTGTGGTTGAAGCGGCCCAGTTTCTTCAACACACCTTCTAAAAAATCAATTTCTAATGCCTGCTCACCGATTTTTGCATGTAGTTTTTTTAGATCGATGGGTGGTTCTGTTGGAGCTTTTGATTGATCGAAAGCTTGCGAGGAAGCTGAAATCAGTTGATTTTTCCAGTCGATAATTTGGTTTTGATGAACATCAAATTCAGCACTCAATTCAGCAAGTGTTTTTTCTGCTTTAATCGCAGCAAGTGCTACCTTAGCTTTAAAATCATTTGAATGATTTCTTCTTGGTCTACGTGCCATAAAATACTCCATATATTGATGTTTATAACATCATTTGGGGAGCAAAATATCACTTATAAGTGTTGTTCAAATTTCCTGATCCACCTCT